>JAGCMI010000012.1 GCA_017646545.1 Oscillospiraceae bacterium
CTGCGGCGAGTGCGTCATCAACTGCCCCAACCGGGCATGGACCCGCAGTGAGCAGAAGTATTACCGTCTGACTTTGCTGGGCAGAACCGGTAAGAAGAATCCCCGTATGGGCGAGGACTTCATCAAGTGGGTCGATGAGGACAGCATTATCAAGATCATTCTGAACACCTACGATTATGTGAAGGAGTACATTGATCCCAATGCTCCCGGCGGCAAGGAACACATCGGCTACATCGTAGACCGCACCGGCTTCGAAGAATTCAAGCGCTGGGCGCTGAAGGATGTGGTGCTGCCCGAAAAGGCAGAGGTCATGACCCCCGTCTACTGGAAGGGTATCAAGTATTAAGGAGGGGTCGTTATGCTGGATGGATGCCAGGGCAAACCCCGGACACCGACGATCATCGAAAAGATCTGCCCCCAGTGCGGAGCAGAAATTGAGATGTTTTCCATCGACACCCAGATGGCCTGCGAGAAGTGTGGCTTCATTGCTTACAACGACACCTTAAGCTGCGTCCAGTGGTGCCAGTACGCAAGAAAATGCGTGGGTGACGAGATGTATGAACATATGATGGAAATCGCCGCCATGCAGAAAGCAAGAAAATAAATAGCAATAGCCGATAACAGAAAAACCTCCGTTACCGGCTATTATCATATTTTATTTTATTCTGCTTTTTAAGTCCATCACTTTTTCTTCAATCATGTGAATGGTTTCCAGGAATGCTTCATCCGGTTTGCCGGAGGGATCTTCCAATCCCCAATCCTCTCTGTGAGAGCAGGGCAGGAAGGGACACTGCACATTGCAACCCATGGTAATGACCACATCAACAGGCGGAATGTCAGACAGGAGCTTGCTGCGCTGGGTTTTCTCCATATCAATACCATGGACCTGCTTCATTAGCCGGACGGCATCCTGGTTGATCTGGGGCTTGGTTTCCGTACCGGCAGAATAGCTTTCAAACACATCGCCTGCCAGCTTCTTGCCCAGTGCCTCCGCGATCTGGCTGCGGCAGGAATTGTGGACACAGATAAAGGCTACTTTTTTCATTTCTTTCCTCCAATGAACGGGCAGCGTTTGCCGATGCACTGATTGTTCTGGTGGCTTCGTGTGCATATCGGATAAGCCTTTTCCATCTTTACACCCAGGTGTTCAGCAGTAAAATCAATGGCTGCAAGAATAGCTAAGTAGGAATCCCGCTTGCAGCACCGTGGACCACCGTTCTTGCCAATGCTGTCCAATGCCTTTGCAGTCATTTGGTTACTTAGACCCCAAGGTTCTGATGCCAGGGGTGTGGATTCGGTGGCGATTGCCATGAACTGTCCGGCACTGACACCGGCACCGCAGGCGCCCCAGAATCCGCAGGCACCACCGGGAACGGCTTTGCCCCGGCGATACATTTCGTGCAGTGCTTTTTGCAGTTCGATTTCTCCACCGGCATTTTTATATGCGGTCAGCAGTGCAGCACCCACCATCACATGGTGCTCTGGGCCATGCATATGGCAGAACGGCATCGCCATCATCTTTTCCAGAATTGTCAGCGGGTCATTGGATGTTTCGGAAAGGCACAATCCCAAAATGCTGTCCATTCCTTGGGTGTGGCATTCGCTGCAAACATAGTGACCAGCCACACAGCGAGTCTTGCTGGGTTCTGCTTTGCCGCAAATGGCACACTCCATCAATTCGTCTTGCACAAGATACTCCAAGGGAGCTTTGCAGATCAAACACTCTTCTTTCATAGCGTCCTCCTTTGGTGTTAAGGTCGAGTATCATCTTAATGCATATTTTACTTAAATTCTGTGACTTTTGCAACATCATTTTCCCTTGTCGGCTTGTATCATTACAGTAGAAAACCAGAAATGGAGGAATGACCATGATCCGAAGAATCATTACCATCGATGAAGAAAAATGCAACGGCTGCGGCCTGTGCGCCGATGCCTGCCACGAAGGTGCCATTGGAATCGTAGACGGCAAGGCGAAGCTGCTCCGGGAGGACTATTGCGACGGTCTGGGCGATTGTCTGCCTGCTTGTCCTATGAATGCCATCTCCTTTGAAGAGAGGGAAGCACCTGCTTACAATGAAGCTGCCGTGCTGGCTGCAAAGAAGGCTAAGGAAGCACCGCTGCCTTGCGGTTGCCCCGGCTCTGCCTGCCAGACTATCCAGCACTCTGCTCCTGCCGGGGATGTGTATGTACCGAGCCGCCTGAGCAACTTCCCGGTACAGATCAAGCTGATGCCCCCCAACGCACCGTACTTCGACGGTGCTGATCTGCTGATTGCTGCCGACTGCACCGCCTATTCCTACGGTAATTTCCACCACGATTTTATGCAGGATAAGGTAACGCTGATCGGTTGTCCCAAGCTGGACATGGTAGACTACTCTGAAAAGTTGACGCAGATTTTTAAGTTTAACAATATTCGTTCCATCACCGTCACCCGGATGACCGTGCCCTGCTGCGGTGGCTTGAGCCATGCTGTGAAAACCGCGCTGGAGAACAGCGGTAAGAATATCCCTCTGCATATCGTAACCATCAGTCCCGACGGACAAATTATGAGA
>JAGCMI010000085.1 GCA_017646545.1 Oscillospiraceae bacterium
AACCTGCAGATTACAATTACACCGAACTGTAATCGCTCAAACGGATTTTCAGAAATTCAGCCGCCGGGAAAACGGCGGCTGAATTTGCACAGACAGGAGGTATGCAGCAATGGTATATTTCTTCCCGCTGATACCGGCGATCGACCCCGGCCCCGATGGATCCGACGGCAGCCTGCTTGGGATCATATTGCTGGTCAGCCTGTTCATCAACGGCATCCCCTGTGTCCTGACCGCCCTGGCTCTGTGGCGGACGGCCCGGTGGCGGGGAATTGTCCGACCCTGGCTGGCACTGATCCCCATAGCGGACCTGTGGGTGCTGGGAACGCTCAGTGACCGGAATGGCAAGCATGCACCGGGAAAGGGTACGCGGATGGGCCGCAATCTGCCCATTGCCGGTGCAGCCGCCCTGGCAAGTCTGCTTTTGATTGATAAAGTGGATGGGATGACAATTGTCTTTCTGGGTCTGGCTCTGTGGGGCGCATTTTTGATAATGCGGTTGGTTGCGCTGTGCAAATTTTATGAAGGCTGTGCACCCAGTGATCCCGGCATGTACATTGCCCTGAGCATCCTGTTTCCTGTGCTGATCCCCCTGCTCATTTTCAAATGCCGATGGTAAGAAAACACCCCGGAACGTAAGTTCCGGGGTGAACTTTTTATCTGTGGATGCCGAAGAGGGGACGGGCCACCCGCTTATACAGCAGCATGGTGGGCACCGATACCATCACGCCCTTAACAACGTTCAGCGGTGCCACGCAGAGCATCACGAAGGTGGGAACGGAATGGATGGAGCCGTGGATCTTGGCGCCCATGCCGATGATGGCATCCAGAGGCAGGCCGAAGAGCTGGCTGAATTTGGGCAGCAGATAGATGGCATTGAAGGCAGAGCCCAGGATTGCCATGGAAATGGTACCCAGAACCAGGCCGATGACAGCGCTGTGGCGGCTCTTGTGGATGTGGTACCAGACAGTTGCGGGGATCACAAAGGAGCAGCCCACCACGAAATTGGCGAAATCACCCACAAAGGCGGTGGAGGTGCCCTTCACCAGCAGCTTTAAGAGGATCTTCACACCCTCGCAGGTGACGGCAGCGCTGGGGCCCAGATAGAAGCCGCAGAGCAGCACCGGCAGCTCGGAGAAGTCCAGTTTATAAAACTCGGGGGCGATGAACAGCAGCGGGAAGTCCATCACGTGCAGGACGGTGGCGATGGCGGAGCAGATGGCGATGATGGTGATCCGCCGGGCGGGGTTCACAGCACGCTTCTGGGGGAAGAATTTCTCGGCAAATTTGGACAGCAGGGAAAGGGCCGTCACGATCACGATGCACATCAGCACGAAACTTACGTTTTCCTTGACCTGGGTCAGAAGTTGGGTCATAATGGTCACCTCGTTCATAAAAATATGCCCTGAGTATACACTCAGGGCATAAAAATCATGCAAAAAATAATGCTTTTCGCATCTTCTCCCATCCAGACTTTGGGCAACCTCTGCAACATTTTGCCGCCGGAGCAGCGGCTCTTTTGCTGAAACTCTGCATTTTGAAACCATTGAAATACACCAAGTATTCCCAATGATTTCAAAATTTGATTTTCAACAAAATACCTCGCTGACCGTCTGACAAACTGTTTTGAGCTTGCCCTTACTGTCGGTACCGGAATTGCACCGGTTCGGCGTTTTCACGCTCGCGGACTGTCACCGCCGGTGGGGAATCACACCCCGCCCTGAAGATACTCTGTTCACTTGGCTAAAGCATACCATGCAGAGGGCACCTTGTCAAGAAAAGTGTTTTGTGTTAAAATAAGTTAACATTTAAGGAATTGTTGGTTCCGCAGACGCGGCTCCTTCCGGGAATTTAAAACCCCGGATCTGGCCCTTGGCGGCGGTATCCGTAATATCTCCACCGATGACCTGGTTTTTATACACCAGTAAGGTGGCGTAGACCGGCTCGGTGGCACCGGGGTAGTTGGTGATCTTGTAGACGAAGCGCATCACATTCTTCCCGGCGAACTGGCTTAAATCGTACCCCTGGCTCTTCTGCAGATTGTTGTACCGCTCGAAAACTTCGCTGGCTGCTTTGGGGATCTTCACCTGGCTGCTCTCCACAGGCGAGGCGGCCACCTCCCAGCCAAAGCTTTTGAGGAACGCCACTCTGCCGTCGTTGGTGGCCACCGACGGTGCGGCGGTGGAGACATCCTCCCCATCACCAAACAGCCACAGGGCCCCGGCAATAAGACCTGCCACAACACCTAAAACAATCAGAATCTTCTTCAAATCGACCTTTGCGGTCATGAACATCATAGTTTTCCCTCCCACAGATTGGTATTGGTACTTTAGGCTATGCCCGTCCCGGGGCGGAAAGAACGGAGGAAACATGGAACGTCTGGACAAATTCTTATGCGACAGCGGCGTCGGCACCCGCAGCCAGGTGAAAGCCATTTTAAAAGCCGGCCGGGTCACCGTGGACGGCAAGCCCGAAAAGGACAATTCCCGGAAAATTGACCCCGATACCCAAACAATTTGTCTGGATGGGGAATTACTTGGTGGCAAACGCACCGTTGTGCTGATGCTGAACAAGCCCGAGGGCTTCGTCACCGCCACCGAGGACAAAAACGACAGAACCGTCATGGAGCTGCTGCCTGTCGAATACAGACATCTGGACTTAAAGCCTGTGGGTCGGCTGGACAAGGCAACAGAAGGCCTGCTGCTGTTTACCAACGACGGCGATCTGCTCCACAAGCTGATCTCTCCCAAAAA
>JAGCMI010000086.1 GCA_017646545.1 Oscillospiraceae bacterium
AAAAAACAACCCCGAGTTTTCACTCGGGGCGCAGTAATAGCAAGAAGTACCTGTTTTCTACCATCCAGACTATACTGTCGGCATTGGAATTTCACCAATTCAGCGCAGTTGCGCTCGCGGGCTATACCGCCGGTGGGGAATCACACCCCGCCCCGAAAACATTATGAAATTTCTGTCCTTATGGTATCATAGGCGCATAGGCTTGTCAAGCTTGCCTTTTTGTGGTAAAATGCAGGAGCAACCTGTGGTTTACACCGGTTTGGCTCAATCCGCCTTTTCAAAGCCCTGGATCACACCGGTTGCGCAGGTGTCGGTGATGTCGCCACCGATGACCTGGTTGCTGCTGATGAGCAATGTGGCATACACGGGTTCTGTGGCACCGGGGTAGTTTTTGATCTTGTAGACATAGCGCATCACGGTTTTCCCCTGATAGCTCGACAGATCAAAGCCCATGCTTTTCTGCAGCGAATTGTAGCGGTTGAATACATCGCTGCTTTCTGCCGGGATCCGAACCTGGCTGGTTTCTACCGGGGAGGATACCACTTCCCAGCCATAGCTGGCGAGAAATTGTACCCGGTCGTCGTTGCTGGTGACGGCATTGTTGCCGGCGGTGGAAACAGACCTGCCGGAAAACAGCATAACCACAGCAATGATTACTGCGACGATTGCCACGCCGATGATGGCGATTTTCTTTATATCCACCTTTGCGGTCATGACTAACATGAAAAATCCCTCCAATAAAATCAATTTGCATTACACCTTATTCCTCACCTGCGAGGGATAGAACGGAGAAAGTATGGAACGATTGGACAAATTCCTTTGCGACAGTGGCGTCGGTACCCGAAGCCAAGTGAAAGTGATCTTAAAATCCGGTGTCGTCACCGTGGACGGTGTCTGCGTCAAGGACGGCAGCATGAAGTTTGACCCTGCCAAGGCGGTGGTCTGCCTCCGGGGGCAGGTACTGGGCGGCAAAAAGCGGACGGTGCTGATGCTGCACAAGCCTGCAGGCTATGTGACTGCCACAGAGGATAAAAATGACCCGACGGTCATGGAACTGATCCCGCAGGAGTATCGTCATCTGGACTTAAAGCCCGTTGGCCGTTTGGATAAAGCCACGGAAGGCCTGCTGCTGTTTACCAACGATGGCGACCTGCTGCACCGGCTGATCACCCCCAAGAAAGAAGTGCCCAAGGTCTATTATGCCCGTCATGAGGGCACTGCCACGGAGGAAGATGTGATCGCCTTCCGGGAGGGTCTTGTTTTGAGAGATGGCCTTCACTGCCTGCCTGCCATCTTGCAGCCGTTGGGGGCGGGGGAGAGCCTCATCACCGTTTGCGAGGGCAAGTATCATCAGGTGCGCCGCATGATGGCATCAAGAAACATGACGGTGGAGTACCTCCAGCGCCGCCAGGAGGGAGAACTGACGCTGGGTGATCTGCCGATCGGCCAGGTTCGCTTGCTGACGGATGAGCAGATCCAGGCGTTGGATGATATTTAAGGTTTAGCGTTTTTACCAACACCGATTTCCGCCTCAGCGTGTTTATGCGACTTTTCTATCGGTATATTTCATAAAAAACATATAAGTTTTTGCAATAAAATGTCAAAATGCACTTGCAAATTGTGTAAAAGTGATGTATACTGTTCGTGTAATTTTGTGAAGTTCGCATTTATGCACATTCATGAGGAGGCATTTTAATATGTCAAATAGTGTTTTTCAGGGCGTTATGCTGCAGCTGAAGGAAACCACCGACCGTGTTTTCGGTGTCATCGATACGGAAGGTTATGTGGTTTCCAGCACCGATGTGGCATTTTTGGGTGAAAGATGGCCCGAAGCTGTGCTGAAGGTTTCCAGCGCGCAGGATCAGCTGGTCGCTTTTGGTCAGAAGACCTTCAAGCCCATGTACAACAGCGCCAATTACTTTGAATATGCTGTATTCTGCACCGGTGATGATGAGCTGGCCCGGGCATACTGCTCCATGGCTTACATCGCGCTGAACAATGCCAAGGTCTTCTACGAAGAGAAGCATGACCGCGGCACCTTTGTGAAGAACATCATCATGGACAATATCCTGCCCGGTGATATCTACATCCGCGCCAAGGAGCTGCATTTTGCAGCCGATGCTCCCAGAGCGGTGTTCTTGGTTCGTCAGCTGGGTCATGGCGATGTGGCTACTGTGGACGTGCTGTCCGGTATGTTCACCGATAAGCTGCAGGACTTTGTGCTGAGCATCAACGAAACCGATATTGCCGTTGTCAAGCAGGTTGAGCCCAATACCGAGGCAGAGGATCTGGAGAAGATTGCCGTTCAGATCGAGGAAACTTTGAAGAACGAACTCTTCGTCAAGACCGTCATCGGCATTGGTACTGTGGCAGAGCACCTGCGTTCTCTGGCAGATGCTTATAAGGAAGCCCAGACCGCCATTGATGTGGGCAAGGTCTTTGATACGGAGAAGAGCATCATCAACTATGAGAATCTGGGCATCGGCCGTCTGATCTATCAGCTGCCCACCACGCTGTGCGATATCTATCTGACGGAAGTGTTTAAGAAGAATTCCATTGATTCTCTGGATCAGGAAACGCTGTTTACCATCAACAAGTTCTTCGAGAACAACCTGAACGTTTCCGAAACTTCCCGTAAGCTGTTCGTGCACCGTAATACCCTGGTGTACCGCTTGGAGAAGATCAAGAAGCTGACCGGTCTGGACCTGCGCCAGTTTGACCATGCCATCGTCTTTAAGGTGGCGCTGATGGTTCGCAAGTACCTGTCCTCCCGGGAAGTGCGCTAAAAAGTAAAATTACCACGGAGCCGCTGAAAAAGCGGCTCCGTTTTTTCTCTTCGGATTGACTTCGATTTATGGTTATGATACACTTAAATATAGAAAAACGAATCGGAGGAGACCCAATGAATAACAAAAAAGTTGCATCTATTATCGCAGGAATTCTGGCTGGTGTCATGGTGCTGAGCTTGATGCTGTCGCTGCTGGCTTCCGCGCTGCACTAATCGCGCCGGTCTTGTTCGGTGAATGAATGCTCCCACAGCCGGAAAGGGCTGTGGGAAATGTATTTAAGAGGTGATTTGCTGTGAAAAAGATTCTTTTGCCCTTGTCCTATGGGCTGGTCATTATTGCCACGGTGCTGGGAACCTTGACCTTTGTGCAGAAACCCGATGTGCAAAGCAGTTCCGGATATAAATTGCAGGAACTGGAAAATCTGCTGCTGGATCGGTTTGTAGACGGGGCCGACAGCACCCAGCTGCAGGATGCAGCTGCCCACGCCATGGTGGGCGCATTGGGTGATCGTTGGAGTTACTATATTCCCAAGGATCAGTACGCTGCTTATTTGGAAAACAAAAATAACAGCTATGTGGGCATCGGCGTGACCATTGAGCAAAAAGAGCAGGGATATCTGGTGGTGAAAGTCAGCCAGGATGGTCCTGCGGATATTGCGGGTATTTTGCCGGAGGATGTGATCGTGGCTGTGGATGGCCAGTCCGTGGTTGGTATGCCCGTGGAGGAAGGAAGGGAACTGGTTCGCGGTCCGGAAGACACCCAGGTGAGTATCACGGTGCTGCGTGACGGGCAGGAACTGTCTTTCACCATGACCCGCCGTACTGTGGCTACGGTGGTGGCCACCGGTGTGATGCTGGAAGATGGCATCGGCCTTGTGACCATTTCCAATTTCAATGCCAATTGCTACAATGCAACCATGCATGCCATCGAGGAACTGCTGAAAGAGGGCGCCACAGCGCTGATCTTCGATGTCCGCTTCAATGGCGGTGGCTATAAGAAAGAAATGGTAAATATCCTCGATGATCTTCTGCCGGAGGGTGTGCTGTTCCGCAGCGAATATTATACGGGGGACAGCAGCGTGGATAAATCGGATGCGGATTGTCTGGAGATACCCATGGTGGTGCTGATCAATGATCAATCCATTTCTGCGGCAGAATTCTTCGCCGCAGCCCTGCGGGAGTATGACTGGGCCATTCTGGTGGGCGAGCAGACCATCGGCAAGGGCCATTACCAGGAAGCATATCTGCTCAGCGACGGTTCTGCGGTGGGCGTTTCCACCGGTCGCTATACCACCCCCAATGGTGTGGATCTGGAGGGCGTTGGTCTGACTCCGGACATCATCGTCGAGGTGGATGAGGAAACTTATGCAAAAATCTATGCCGGTACCTTGGATCCCATGGAGGATCCCCAGATACTTGCCGCAATAAATGCGCTGAAAACCACAAAAATACCTTGACTATAGGGAAATAATCCACTATAATGTTTGGGACTATGGAATTTTTACGAAAAGGAGACTTTTCTTATGGCAAAAGAATTTAAGATTACTAGCCTGCGTCTGGCAGAGCTGGAAAAGGAACTCAACTATCTGAAGACCACTCGTGAGCGTGAGATCGCTGCGATGATCGCAGAGGCTCGCTCCTACGGTGACTTGTCCGAAAACTCTGAATACGATGCCGCCAAGAACGAGCAGGCAAAGCTCTATGGCCGTATTGCCGAGATCGAGGATATTCTCTCCCATGCTGTTATCATCGAAGATGAGAACGAGGCTACCGGCCGTGTTGGTCTGGGCTGCACCGTGGTGGTGGAGAATGCACAGGGTGTGCAGACCACTTACCGCATCACCGGCTCCCAGGAAGCCAACCCCATGGAAAACAAGCTGTCCGATGACTCTCCCTTCGGCCGCGCCATCGTGGGCAAGGCTGCTGGCGAAAGCTTTACTTTCACCGCTCCTGCAGGCTCCTTCACCATGAAGGTGGTCAGCGTTTCCCGTGAGGGCTAAGTCATGGCAAAGTTTGTACCGCAGGCTGAACTGCCTGTATCCGAGCAGGCCCAGATCCGCCGCGATAAGCTGGCAGCTCTGCAGGCCGAAGGCCGTGATCCCTTTGTGATCACCAAGTTTGATTTCACCGCTGACTCTGCCGCCATCAAGGCTGATTACGAAGCTTATGAGGAAAAGACCGTCCGTGTGGCCGGCCGTCTCATGAGCAAGCGTGGCCAGGGCAAGGTGATGTTCTGCGACCTGCAGGACTCCGCCGGCCGTATCCAGCTGTTTGTGAAGATCGATGAGATGGGCGAAGAGGAATATAACCGCTTCAAGAAGAACGATATCGGTGATATTCTGGGTGTCGAGGGTGCTGTGTTCAAGACCAAGACCGGTGAGATCTCCATCCGCACTACCTCTATTCAGCTGTTGAGCAAGTCCCTGCTGCCCCTGCCCGAAAAGTACCACGGCCTGACCGATAAGGAGATCCGCTTC
>JAGCMI010000087.1 GCA_017646545.1 Oscillospiraceae bacterium
TGACGGTGCGCCCGTGGGTTTCGGTTTGGTGATTGATTAGCAGGCCGGTGTAGCTCTCGTCAGCCAATACATTTTTGACGCTCTGATAGGTCCAGCGGTAGCATTTGCCCTCAGTTTTCCCGCACCGTTCATCCTGGAGCTGCCGGGGCGTTTTTCGCTCCATGGCATTGAGCCTGCGGGTGATCTCCTTTTGCCCTAGGCCCTCGCAGTAAAGTTCATAAATCAAGCGCACCGTCAGCGCCGCCTCAGGGTGGAGGCGGATGCTGTTGGTGTTTTTATCTTTCCAGTAACCGAAGGGAGGTGTGACCACAATGCCTTTCTTTTGTTTCTCGCGATAACCATGACGGATCTTGTTGCCGATGTCCTTGGCGTAGTAATCGTTCATCAGTTGGGTGATGCCGATAGCCAAATCGTCCTCGTCATCCATGGTGCTCAGCCCTTCGGTAGCAGACAAAACGGCCACACCCTGATGGCGCAGATAATCTATGAATAGAGATGTTTGCGTCCGGTGCCGGCCCAGCCGGGACATATCTTTTACGATTACCGCATCGATCTGTCTCTTTTCTGCCGCCGCAGACAGCCTCTCCAAGCCTTTACGATCGAAGTGCATGCCGGAAGAGTTGTCATCGTAAGACTCTCCCACCACGGTATAGCCATGCTCCCGGGCATAGTCCCGTATAATCTGCAGCTGATTTTCCAGGGAGTTCATTTCTACATCATCGTCATTGGATAGCCTCCCATACAGCCATACCCTCATGCGCTCACCTCCTCGATGATCTCGGCCAGTTCGCTGGTGGTCAGCACACCGTTTTCGTAAGTGTCAGTGTGGTCACGGAAGGGTGCTTTCAGCTTGATATCCAGGCTGATACCATCCTCGGATTCGTACACATAAATCTTCTCAATCAGCAGTCGCAGGTGTGCCTCGGTCATACATCCATCAGCCAGGATCTCATCGATGAGGCTGATGTCCTTCTTCAGCTTCGCCTGTCGGCTGCGAATGGTCTGCTCCAAGTTTTCCAGCTCTGCGATCTTTTTCTTGGCCTGGGCGATTTGTTCTTCCCGCTTGGCAATCATGCGATCGTACCGGGCGGCGTTGGCTTTATCTCGAATTCTCCCCCTGAGAATATCCTCCATTTCTTCTTCCATGGTGTCGATCTGCTGGTGAAGTTTCTTCAGTTGCGCCAGGGTGTTGGTGACTTTGGGTGTCCAGCGATCCACCGTGTCCTGCATGGCATCCCATATTTGCAGGTACTGATCCTTGGTGCGGAGTAGCTCCGTGCGGATGATCTCATCCAGGTATTCCTCCCGGATGGCGTGGGAGGAGCAATGCTCCTTGCCATAGCGGAAGTAGGTGCTGCACCAATATTCCACCCGGCTGTCAGTTTTATTTTTGATGGTCTTGCCCGTGAAGGATCTACCGCAATCGCCGCAGGTGACCAGACCGGAGTAGCGGTGGATGGTGCTCCCCGGACCGGCTCGGACATTGTTTTGCTTTCGTGCGGCCAGCAGATCCTGCACCTGCAGCCACAGTTCTTTGGTGACGATCACCGGCAGGAAGTTTTCATGCCGGAACTGTTCGCTTGCTTCTGTGAAGCGGAAGGTTCGGTTGATCTTGTTCTGCTCACTCTTATGACAGATGAGGGTGCCGGTGTAGGTTTCGTCCTGCAGGATGCGGCTGACCATCGTGCCATCCCAGAGATGCTTCTTCTTGACTTCCTTCTCCGACCGCTCTGGCATCCGTTTTCCCAGAATCTCCAGCTGCATCTGTGCCGGAGTCTTGCGCTTTTGTTCATTGAGCAACCGGGCGATAGCTTTGAGCCCCATACCACTGATATAGGACGAAAAAATCAGGTGGACCGTTTCCGCCGCTTCCGGAACGATCTCCACCTGATTTGTGTTTTTATCTTTAAAATAGCCAAAGGGCGGCGTGATTACCAGACCAGCCTTCTGCTTCTGCCGCAGGCCGGTGGTGACGCGACGGCTGCCGTCCCGTGCGTACAGGTCATTCATCAGACCCTTGACACCGATCAGCAGATCGTCGTTATCATTGAAGGTGTCGATACCTTCGGTAGCAGATAGCACACGAACACCGTTCCGGCGCAGGTAATCAATGAACACGCCGGTCTGGGTACGATGTCGGCCAAGGCGGGACAAGTCCTTGACGATGACAGCCTCCACCTGCCCGGTCTCCACGGCTTCACACAGCTGCTCGATGCCGTCCCGGTAAAAATGCATGCCGGAAACATTGTCATCGAAGGACTCACCAACGATGGTATGGCCATGCTTGAGAGCATAGCTTTCGATAATACTTCTTTGGTTGCGTAGGGAATTGAGTTCTTCGTCTTCGTCACGGGACAGGCGATAGTAGAGCCACGCTCTCATGCAATTTTCTCCTTTCCTCTATGGTGCGTACATGGTTAGCACACACCATAGCACATATTTTTTAGAATAGCTATCCGAAACTTCTATGCGCAATCAGATTCTACCTTTTGGACAAAATCCTCCTTGGGAACGGCGGCAGGATCGTCTGCGGACAGGTAATCCCGGACAATGGTTTTGAGGAAGGTTTCAAAATCCGAAGCCTTCCCCACGTATGAAAACTTTACTTTGATGATGGGATTCTTCTTTGCGATAGGCGTGGCCTCCTTTCCTGGATCAGAGTCCAAACATCCGTTTCTCGTCCTTGATGGCCTCCTCAATAGAGAAGAAGCCATGGGATCGGCGCACCGTGTTGATTGCCTCATTGCGGATGAAACGCATCTCTTCCTCTGTCAGTGCTACATAGCCTGCGCTCAGCAGCTTGTTTTGGATCGCCATTTCCACAGCGATCTTAAAAACCAAGCTTGCAATACGGTTGGAGTGCGCATCCGCTTCGGCGCTGATGATTTTGTACATGCGGTCGCATAGCACATCCAGGTTTCTTTCCCCATCCAACTCCGCACAGTATCTTCGGATTGCTTCTGTTACAAATGCGGATCGGTCATCGTTTTTGAGGTGTTTGTGATCTTCGATCAGCTGATTCACATCACTGCGAAGCCAGAAACCATACTTCATTTTTTGAGCATCTTTTGCTTTTTCACCCATAAATACCTCCATTTCCTGGTCAAAAATCCCGGGTTCCAAATTGGGGCCAGCGACCCAAAATTGTCCCCACGGAAATATCATACAAATCCGAACTTTTTCTTTTGAAAAACCGCTGTTGTACCACGTGCCGGATTTTTAACTGGGACCATATCATGATGTTTACGCCGATGGTGTTTGTTTTCGGGTTTTATGCGTACAGCCTGATTGCATTGGCGCTGGTTGTATGGCTGGCGTGGGAATTGAGCATCGTCCTGCATCCTGAACGTTTTTGGTTTATGAGCAACGAAACGCTGCGCTGCCAGAACTGTACA
>JAGCMI010000088.1 GCA_017646545.1 Oscillospiraceae bacterium
AGAGTACACCTTCTCACCCCAGTGAACCTGTGTAGAAACGCTGCCACCGCGCTGGCTCATGCCATGCACTTCAGACATTTTTACATCAAAACCGGCCTTCATCAGACCATTTACCAACACCTTAGCAGTCAGAATGGCACCCTGGCCACCAACACCGACAAGCAGAGCACTCTTCTTTTCCATAATTACTTTTCCTTTCTGCTGATAGCGTTCACGGGGCAATCCTGGGCGCAGACAGTACAGCCGACACACTGGTTGGCATCGATCTTGCACTTGCCGTCCTTGATCATCAGAGCGGGGCAGCCAACCTTCAGGCACTTCTTACAGCCGATGCACTTTTCCTCATCGGTGACGCACAGCTGGATATCGTGCTTGATGCGCTTGATCAGCAGGCAGGGACGGCGGGTAATGATGGCAGCACGCTTCTCGGAAGCCATTGCGCCCTTGATGGCGTCCTCCATGGCCTTCAGGTCCAGAGGATCGACGATGTAGATATTCTCGTAGCCGTAAGCCTCCAGGACCTTCTCGATCTTGATGGAGGTGGCGATCTCACCGCGCAGGTTGTGGCCGGAACCGGGGTTGTCCTGGTGGCCGGTCATACCGGTGATGGAGTTATCCAGCACCACGGGGATGATGTTACCGTTGTTGTAGACGATCTCGGCAGCGCCGGTCATACCGGAGTGGAAGAAGGTGGAGTCACCCATGATGCCGAAGACCTTCTTGTTCTCGCCCTTGGCTTCCAGAGCCTTGGCCATACCCATACCGACGCTGAAACCGCCGCCCATGCAGACAACAGAGTCAACAGCGTTGAAGGGCTGTGCAGAACCCAGGGTGTAGCAGCCGATGTCGCCGGAAACGATGACGTTCTTCTGCTTGGAGATAGCGTAGAAGAAGCCACGGTGGGGGCAGCCTGCGCACAGTGCCGGAGGACGGGGAGCAGCCTTGACGGTCAGGTTCTTGAACTCGGGCTTCTTGCCGAAGACCTTCTCCTCAATGATCTGAGGATTCAGCTCGTACATGTTGCCGATCAGTTCCTTGCCGATGCAGTCGATGCCGGCAGCCTTGATCTCGCCTTCCATGTAGCCGTCCAGCTCTTCGATGATGTACAGCTTCTCAACCTTGGAAGCGAAGTCACGGATCAGAGCCATGGGCAGGGGGAAGGTGATACCCAGCTTCAGGAAGGAAGTATCAGCGGGGAAAGCGTCCTTAGCATGGTGATAAGCGATGGAAGCGGTGATGACACCAACCTTGGTGCCGTTCATTTCCACGGTGTTCAGGGGGCTGGTGCAGGCATACTCTTCCAGAGCAGCCAGGTTCTTCTCCAGCTTGGGGTGGTTGACCAGAGCGTTGGCAGGAGAAGCAACATTCTTCTTGATGTTCTTGACGTACTCCTCGGTGGGATGCTCGGTGCGCTCACCCAGGGTAACCAGGCTCTTGGAGTGGGAAACGCGGGTGGTGGTACGCAGCATCACGGGGATGTCGAACTTCTCGGAGATCTCATAAGCAGCCTTCATGAAATCCAGGCACTCCTGAGAGTCAGCGGGCTCGACCATGGCGATCTTGGCAGCACGGGCATAGTGACGGTTGTCCTGCTCGTTCTGGGAAGAGTGCATGCTGGGGTCGTCAGCGGAAACGATGACGAAGCCCTTGCCAACGCCATTGTAGGCAGCGGTGAAGATGGGGTCAGCAGCCACGTTGACACCAACGTGCTTCATAGCGCACAGTGCGCGAACACCGGCGATGGAAGCGCCGTAAGCCACTTCTGCAGCCACTTTTTCATTGGGTGCCCATTCGCAGTACAGAGAATCGTTGTACTGGGGCAGGTTCTCAAAAATTTCGGTGCTGGGGGTGCCGGGGTAGGCAGAGCAAACACGAACGCCTGCTTCATAGGCGCCACGGGCGATTGCTTCATTGCCGGTCATCAAATGCTTATCCAAAATAAAATACCGCCTTTCAATATTTTATATATTTCACAATTTAAAGCTGCGCACAGACAGCCTCTATTATGCACTATAACACAGCTTGCCTCAAAAGGAAAGTATAAATTTCCCAAAAACATGACAAAAAAGTGTTTTTCTTCCGATTCTCCCCCATTGTAATTTGCTGCTGTACATTTGTCCGCCCGTGTGCTATACTACCCCCCAGAAAATACAAAGCGAGGTCATATATTATGATCCATCTCCTGTTAGCCATTATCTATGCTTCCTTCATCAGTTTGGGTCTGCCCGACGGATTATTGGGGGCAGGATGGCCCACCATGTATCCTCAATTTCAGGTACCGGTGAGTTATAGCGGCATCATCTTTCTCATTATCTGTGTGGGTACCGTGGTATCCAGTTTGCAAAGCGACCGCCTAACCCGTCGCTTCGGCACCGGTAAGGTCACCGCCTTCAGCGTCGGACTCACCGCCCTTGCCCTTCTGGGCTTTTCTGTCAGCAACGCCTTTTGGCAGGTTTGTCTGATTGCCATTCCCTATGGTCTGGGTGCCGGCAGTGTGGATGCATCACTAAATAACTATATGGCGCTGCACTATAAAAGCCGCCATATGAGCTGGCTGCACTGTATGTGGGGCGTAGGTGCCAGCATCGGTCCTTACATCATGGGCGCGGTGCTCACCAGCGGACAAGTATGGAGCCGGGGCTATTTATATGTGGGCATCATCCAGCTGGCGCTATCGACGGGTCTGTTTTTCACCCTGCCGCTTTGGAAGAAACCTGCAACTGAGCAGATCAGCACCGCTGCGCCGCTGAAATTGGGGCAGGTGTTGGCCATTCCCGGAGCAAAATCCATCATGACCGCATTTTTCTGTTACTGCGCCTTGGAGCAGACCGTGTGTCTGTGGTCGGCCAGTTACTTAAATCTGCATTTGCGGATAGATCCGGAAATTGCCGCCAGTTGGTCCTCCCTTTTCTATTTGGGCATCACCGCAGGCCGTTTCATCAGCGGATTTGTCACCATAAAGCTAAACGACAACCAAATGATCTATCTGGGTTTCGGCATTTTGGCGCTGGGTGTTTTGCTGGTACTGCTGCCCTTGGGACTAATCTTTGCGCTGGCAGGACTGCTGCTGATCGGTCTTGGCTGCGCTCCCATCTATCCCTGCATCATCCACTCCACCCCGGCACATTTCGGCGTAGAAAATTCTCAGGCCATGGTGGGCGTGCAGATGGCCAGCGCTTACTTGGGCAGCTGCATCATGCCGCCGCTGTTCGGTCTGATTGCCAACCATTTGAATATCGGTCTTTTCCCCCTTTATCTGCTGGCGATTTTGGCCGTCATGGTGGGTATGTACCGACTAAGCTGCAATAAAACTGCATAAAAAATAATGGGGAGCGCGATTGCGCTCCCCATTTTCTTATTTAATTTCTTCCACCAGATACAAGCTGCTGCCGAAATCACCCAAGATGCGCAGTTCCGGGCTGTAGCCTGTGCCGGAATACTGCATGGCAAGGTTGATGCCGTGCTGCAGGGCTTCTGCGCTGCAGGAATATTCCTCCTTGCCGTCGGTCATGGCAAAATGCCGGTCCACCATACGCAGCACCGGGCCGTCCGCCCGGAGGCGAATGGGAACCACATGCTTGATCAGCCCACCAAAGCGGCTGATGCGCAGCTTCTGCTCCACGGAGCGAATACGGTACATTTTTCCCTTTTTCGCCCCCAAGATCCGCAAGGTATCTCTGGGCGGGATGGCATGGAAGGAAAGGTTATAGATACCTGCCAGAATTTCCCCCTCCCCTGCCATCTGCCAGCTTTCCCGCTGATTCTGCTTGGGATAGTAACGGCAGAAGCGGCCATACTGGAAGGTCTGGCGGTGGGCTTTATAGAATTCGATCTGGCTCTTGATCTGCCGCCGCTCCTCCGGAGTCAGTTCCCCAAAGTCCAGTTCATATCCCAGCACACCGAAGGCAGCCACATTGAACCGGGTGGACAAGGGGGTATCCCGCAGGGTCTGCTGGTGGGGACACATGGAAACATGGGCAGAAACACAAGACGGCGGATAGAAACAGTACATGCCCCGCTGGATATCCAATCTCTCCCGGGCATCGGTATCATCGGAGGTCCAGATCTGGGGGCTGAAGCACAGCATACCCAAATCAAAGCGGTTGCCGCCGGAAGAACAGCTCTCCAGCAAAATGCCGGGATGCTTTTCCTTGAAGATACGACGCAACACCTCATAAAGACCCAGAATATAGCGATGGAAGAACTCACCCTGATTTCTCAGCGTAGCGCCGAAGGCATCGCTGATATGGCGGTTATAGTCCCATTTGACATACTCAATATGGGCAGAGCACAGGATTTTGTCCACCGCGTCCACAATATAATCCCGTACTTCTTTCCGGGTCAGATCCAATGTCAGCTGGTTGCGCCCCAAGCTGGGATCCCGACCGGGAATGGAAATGACCCACTTGGGATGCTTGCGATAAAGCTCACTGTCGGGGTTTACACATTCCGGCTCAAACCACAAACCAAACCGCATGCCCATGTTATTGATGGAATTGGCCAGAGAACTCAGCCCACCGGGCAATTTCTTGGTATTTACCACCCAGTCGCCCAAGCCGGCACGGTCATTGTTCCGCTTGCCAAACCAGCCGTCATCCAGAACGAACATCTCCACACCCAGGCTGGCGGCTTTTTTCGCCATGCCCAGAATCTTACGGCGGTCAAAATCAAAGAAGGTAGCCTCCCAGTTATTGAGCACCACCGGGCGCTGGACATTACGGAAAGGCTTGGGGATCACATGGTGATTGACAAAGTCGTGGAAATTTGCCGCCATGCCATTGATGCCCTGCTGGGAGAAGGTCATCACCGCCTGGGGCGTGACGAATTTCTCACCGGGATGCAGCCGCCAGAGGAAGCAGTGGGGATTGATGCCCCAGCAAAGCCGCAGGGTATCCTGGCTGGTCTTTTCCACGGCAGAATAGTGGTTGCCGGAGTAGAGCAGATTAAAGCCCATTACCCTGCCCTGTATTTCATCAGCGCCGGTTTGCATCAGCAGGAAGGCAGGATTGTGGCGATTGGAGGATGCGCCCACTGTGGAGTCATTGACATGCAGACCGTAATCCACGGGGGATAACTGAATGTGGGCTTCCTTTGCCCAACTTCCGTTTAAGGTCAGCAGGCGGTAGTCACTCTCCGGAAGGTCCAGCATGGCGCTCATGAACTTACGGATGGTCACATTTCCGTTTTCACCGTTGTGCAGCTCCGCATTACGGCAGATCACATCACACACCGGGAACACCGTATAGTTCAAAAACAGCCGCAGGCTGCGGAATTTTTTATCCCGGAAGCACAGTGTCAAAGTCTGGCTGCCATCGGTGGCAAAGGGCAAACCACAATCACTTTCGTAACTTCCTTCCGTAATGCGGTGTCCCTCATAGACAAAGTCGGTGGTAAAGCTGCCATCGGGCAGCGCACATTCCAGCGGACTATGGCGGAAATCGCCCTTGCCAATACCGGAATACTCCAGCAGCTCACTGTCCAGACAGTAGCCGGGGGCATAATCCACGGTAGATCCCAAAGTAATATTATTTTTCAGCCGCAGCGCATCCACATCCGCCCGGGGCAGTTTGCCGCCGTAGTAAACATGGATGGGATGACCATGGGGCGAGATGGAGAAAATATAGCTGGTATTTTGGGTATCCAGCTTAAACACTTTTTTATGGACCTCGATCACAGTACCGCCCTCCTTTTTCTTTGATTATAGCACAATTTCCACCACATTTCCACCACAATCTGCCGCAAAATGAAAAAGAACGGACATGAAACCATGTCCGTTCTCAAAAAAACTTATAAGCTACAAGGGTTAAAACCACAGAAAATACATCAGCAGCGCCACTGCGATGCCCAGAAGCACACCTGCGATCACCTGTATGGGGGTATGACCCACAAATTCTTTCAGCTTGTTGACGGGCAGTTTATCCTCCCCCAGCGCATTGAACGCTTCCACAATCTCGTTGAGGATCACCGCATGCTTGCCTGCCTGCAAACGCACACCCATGGCATCGTGGCAGACGATCAGCGCCAAAATTGCGCTAATGGCAAATTCATAGGAGCCGGGGCCATAGCGCATCAGGCTCATGGTACACACGGCGGTCACCGTTGCGCTGTGACCGCTGGGCATGCCACCATCTCCCACCAGACGCTCCCAATCGATTTTTTTATGAATGATGGCATGGATGATGGTTTTGACTACCTGGGCCACCAACCAGCCTCCCACACCGGCGATCAAAAAGGGATTGCGAAAAAATTCCAAAATCCAGTCCATAGGTCACATCCTTTCCGCCAGACATTGGTCGATCTTTTCCTGAATGCGACCTTTCACCAGCGCCGCCACTTCTGTGGCCGTCATATGGGCAAATTCTTCATAAGCAATGGCGGGCAGATAATGGATCTGCACCTGCATCTTTTTGCTTCCCTTTTGATCCAGCACCTTAAAGCTATCCACAAAGGCAATGGGCACGATGGGGCACTGGGCTTTCACCGCGCAGCGGAAGCTGCCGCCATGAAATTCGCCCATGGTGTTGCCGTTTTTGCTGCGGGTACCCTCGGGGAAGATCAGATAATTGCGGCCATTTTTCACTTCCTGGATCACCGCATTGATCACCGTCAGCGACTGGCGCACATCTGCACGATCCATGGGGAAAGAATTGGTACAGGCAATCACCTGCTTCAGCAGCGGAGCATCCTTCAGCTCCTTCTTCAGCACACAGCCCAACGGACGGGTGCAGGTAGCCGCCAGCGCCACCACATCAAACATACCCTGATGATTGGCATAGAACATAAATCCGTCTTTTTCCGGCAAATGCTCCAATCCGGTCACCACCAGATCCACATTTCCCGCCGCAATCGCATGGGTAAATATTTTATGGATATGATCCCATTTCTCCTGTTCCGGGTACTTGTGGGTATGTTTTGCATAGTGACACAGCTTGCTATACAGTCCGGGAATCCGGAAAATATTCAGCAATGCCATCCGAAAGATACGGTTCATACTTCCATTCTCCCATTCATCTCATCGTTTTATACGCTACCAGTTTAGCATGGATCCGGATAAAATGCAATCCTTGCAAGGGACGCATCCGCTTTTTTAATACAGACGAACGCATTCTCCGTGCTTGGTCAGAGGCAGCATCTGCCCATCCCTGATGCGAAATGCTGCGCCGTAAAGGGTCTGGCGCTCCCCTTCCACCACCACATAGCTCCAATCCGGCAGGGCATAGAAAGTATGCCCCATACTGTCGGCAAAGGTGACATCCTCATACAGCCGTTTTCCATCAATAATGTAGTCTTTCACCTTTTGATAATGAGGAAGGATCTGCACCGTGGTCAGCCCCAGACCGGGCAGAAAACGGGGAAAATCCGGGCTGGACTCTCCCGGCTCCTCGGGCTGGCAGTAAACTGTATCCGCGCAGTTCATCGCCCCTGCGCTGATGCCCATCACCACACCGGGGTAATGCTGCAGTAGCTGATGCAGACCAATGCTTTGAAAAAAGGCATTCTGGGTGGGCAAATGCCCGCCTGCCAGTACAATGAGGTCGCTTTGGCGCACCAATTCCTCCGCCAGGTGAGCATTACAGCCGTCAAGCACATGGAACGCGGAAAAATGCACCCCAATATGGGCAAAGGCTATGAACAGATCTGCTCCGATGCGGCAGGTGAAGGCATGGTCCTGGGGATCAGCGCAAATAAAAAGGCAACTGGGTTCCGGCATCAGGCAGGCCTTGATCCGATCCACAAAGCCATTGACATTGCTGAACATGGGGCGATCCACATCTTCCCGGAAGGGGGAACTGGTTACAAAGGCGATCATAAAAAATCCTTTCGCAATACAGCGCGTGTGTAATTTTGATTATCGTAGCATATTTTTCTCCACTTCTCAACAAAATTCTTACAAAAAGCTTTCGTTATTCCTGATGTAATCCCAAAGCAAGCAGGCTCGCACGATCCACCCATATTTTTCCTTTCTCAAAGAATCCGTCCATCCGGACGAGGGGTTACGATGGGCAAAAGGATATCCTTGCTGATTTATCCGGATCTTTCTTGTGATTTTCTGCTGCAATACGGCTGGTCAAGAAGCAAAAACCATGTTGCCAAAATCATAGAATTCAGGTAAAATATGGATTAAGATAATATGGCGTATCCACACCGAAGGAGGATCGTATGAAAGAAGAATGTTTGATTTGCAAAGCGCCTCTGGAGTATCTGGTGCAGGACGAGATGATGGCCTGCGCCATCTGCGGCAAAACGGAACTCAGCAAGACCCGCTGCGTAAATGGTCACTATGTCTGCAGCGAGTGCCACACCCAGGGAATGGACAGCATTTTGGGATTGTGCCTTGCTGAAACCGCCAAAGATCCGCTGGTAATTCTGGAGAAGATGATGTCCATGCCGTTTTGCCATATGCACGGTCCGGAGCATCATGTGATGGTGGGCGCAGCGCTGCTGACCGCTTACAAAAATTCTGGCGGAGCAATTGATTTAGAAAAAGCGCTACAGGAAATGTATCGCCGTGGCAAAGCCGTTCCCGGCGGCGCCTGCGGATTCTGGGGTGCCTGCGGTGCCGGCGTCAGCGCAGGACAGTTTATGGCAATCGCCACCGACTCCACACCCCTTGCCGCAGAACCTTGGGGACTGAGCAACCGGATGACTGCAAAGGCATTGGAAAGCATTGGCAGAAACGGCGGTCCCCGGTGCTGCAAACGGGATTGCTATCTGTCCATTCTTGCAGCCATCGAATTTGTGGAAGATCATTTGGGCGTACATATGGAAAAGTCCAATCCCGTGTGCACACGAAGCCGTCAGAACAATCAATGCATCGGCAAACGATGCCCGTTCTTTGGAGGTAAGGAATGAAAAAGGTAGCCTTTATCTGTGTCCATAATTCCTGCCGCAGCCAAATTGCAGAAGCGCTGGGAAAGAAGCTGGCGGGAGATGTTTTTGAAAGCTACTCTGCCGGTACGGAAACCAAACCGCAGATCAATCAGGATGCTGTGCGGCTGATGAAGCAAGTCCACGGCATTGACATGGAATCCACCCAGCGCAGCAAACTGCTGGCAGACATTCCGGAAGTAGATGTGGTGATCACCATGGGTTGTAATGTTCAATGTCCCTTCCTGCCCTGCTCCCACCGGGAGGATTGGGGCTTGGAAGATCCCTCCGGCAAGAATGACGAAGCATTTCTGGAAACCATTCGCCTGATCGAAGAAAAAATCATCGATTTAAAGCGCAGATTTTCTTTAGAATAAAACCAATATTTAAAACTGGCAACGATTGCCCCAAAATACAAAAAAGTCCCCGGTTTTCCGCTTTTTCACGGAAAACCGGGGGTTTTATTTCAATCCTTATTTAGATTCGAGCAACACCCGTTCTGCGTGCAGCCTCCGCAACAGCGCGGGCAACCGCAGGACCAACTCTGGGATCGAAGGCAGCGGGCATGATATTGTTTTCGTTCAGTTCCTCGTCGGGAACCAGGGCCGCAATGGCCATGGCGGCGGCCAGTTTCATCTCCTCATTGATATCCGAAGCGCGCACATCAAAAGTGCCGCGGAAAATACCAGGGAACACCAGCACATTGTTGATCTGGTTGGGATAGTCGCTGCGTCCGGTGGAGACCACCTTGGCGCCGCCGGCCTTGGCATCATCCGGGAAAATCTCGGGCGTGGGATTGGCGCAGGCGAAGATGATGGCATCCCGGTTCATGGTCTTGACCATGTCAGTGGTCACAAGGCCGGGAGCGGAAGTGCCGATGAACACCT
>JAGCMI010000089.1 GCA_017646545.1 Oscillospiraceae bacterium
AGCGCCGTTTCCCGGGCGCCCATCAGTCTTTCAAAGGATGCCCCCGGAAATAGTCCGGAGCAGCCATCCGTTTGCCGCCCTCCGCCTGCAGGGAGCGGATTTCCACCGCACCTTCACCGCAGGCAATCTGCAAGCCGGTTTTGGTCAGGCCCAAAATTTCACCGGGCTGACCCTTGCCTTCCACCACGACCGTAGAATGGATCTTAAAATTGGTACCGGCAATGACCGCAGTGGCCACCGGCCAGGGGTGCAGGCCACGGACATGGTTATGCACCTGCTGGGCGGACTTATTCCAATCAATGGGGCACATGGCCTTGTCCAGCATGGGCGCAAAGGTGACCTGCGCCTCATCCTGGGGCATTCCCTCTGGTCTGCCGCTTTCAAAGCGACGGAGGGTATTACTCAAAAGTTCCGCACCCAGCACAGCCAGACAATCCAGCAGTTCACCTGCGGTTTCGTTCTCACCGATGGGGGTGGAAATGGAGTCGATCACATCACCGGCATCCATCTTCAGCGCCATATGCTGGGCGGAAACACCGGTAAAAGCTTGTCCATCCAGCACCGCCCACTGATAAGGCGCAGAGCCACGGTACTGGGGCAGCAGGCTGGCATGGATATTCACGCAACCCAAAGTGGGCAGATCCAGCACCCGCTGGGGCAGGATGTGGCCGTAAGCCACCACGGCGCACACATCGGGCTTCAAGTCGGCCAGCGCCTGCACCGCCTCATCCTCACGGAAGTTTTCCGGCTGGAATACGGGAATGTTTTGGGCCAGCGCCAACTCCTTGACGGGAGAAAACACCATTTTCATGCCTCGACCCTTGGGGCGATCCGGCTGGGTGTAGACACCCACCACATCAAAGCCATCTTCCAATATTCTCTTCAGACAAGTGGCCGCAATATCCGGCGTTCCCATAAATACAACACGCATGCTGTTTTCCTCCATTTCAAAGGGCAAATGCCCGGTTCATTATTCTTCGGCCAGTTCCTCTTCCGTCAGGAAACGATCCATGACCTGGGTATAGACGATGCCATCCAGATGGTCATACTCATGGCAGAAGCAGCGGCCGATCAGTTCCTCGCCCTCGGCTTCAAACCAATCGCCGTAACGATCCTGGGCACGAACCTTGACCCAATAGGGGCGCTTCACCAGACCGTAGCGGCCGGGCACGCTGAGGCAGCCCTCCGGACCTTCCTGCTCGCCATCGGTTTCCAGAATTTCGGGATTGATGAACTCCACGATCTGTTCACCGTCCAAGCCCACATCCACCAAAAATACCCGACGGAGGATGCCCACCTGGGGAGCAGCCAGACCAACGCCATTGGAATCGATCAAGGTTTCACGCATATCATCCAGCAGTTTATGGAGCCGATCATCAAAAGCGGTCACCGGCTTGCAAACCTTGTGCAGGGCGGGATCCTTATCGGTCAAAATTTTACGAAGTCCCATTTTCTCTCTCCTTATCCATCATAGCCGTTCACATCCGCAAAGGCGGAAACACCCCGGTTGCCCCCATCGGCAGCAAACTGCCGCAGAAGATGGGCAAGCAGCTGTCGCAGGCGCTTGGTCATGCGGCAGCGCAGGGTCAATGCGTAACGGAAATTGTAATTGATCTTCGGCACAACGCAGGGCGCAGGCCCAAGCAATGTGCAATATTCTTCTTTATATTCCGGCAACTTCAGGCAGGACTGCAAACTATCCCGGAACTTGACAGCGCTTCGCAGTACCTGCACCTCTTCCTGACCGGTAAAGGTAATGGCCGCCAAATCGCCAAAGGGGGGATTGCCCAGCGCCTGCCGCAAGCCGATCTCCAGTTCGTAGAAGCCGTCATAATCCTGACGCGCCGCCAAATTCAGCACCGGATGCTCCGGTACCAAGGTCTGGACGATGGCTTGTCCACCGGTGTCGCCACGACCAGCGCGTCCCACCACCTGCGTCAGCATATTGAAGGTGGTTTCTGCTGCCCGGTAGGAACTGGAATACAGACTCAAGTCCCCATCCAGCACACCCACCAATGTAACATCCGGCAAATTCAGTCCCTTGGCCACCATTTGCGTTCCCAACAGCACCGGGATGCGCTGCTGCTGGAAATCCTGCAAGATCTGTTCATGGGTATTGGTGGCGGTAACGGTGTCCGCATCCATGCGGGCGATTTGAATATCCGGGAACAGTTCCAGCAGTTCCTGCTGGGCTTTTTGGGTGCCGGTACCGATGGGTTTCAGCGCACCACCGCAGCTGCAGCGTCGTGCCGAAGGCTGGGAATAACCGCAATAGTGGCACATGAGGCGCTCATTGGCGCTGTGATACGTGAGTCTTGCGTTGCAGCGGGGACATTCCGGTGCTTGTCTGCAATCCACACAAACCAGCGCGCGGCTGTTGCCGCGACGATTGAGGAACAGAACGGTCTGCCGGTCCGATTTCCATGTCTTGAGGATCGCCTCACGCAAATCAAGGCTAAAGCCGGTACCGTTTCCCTCTTTTAGTTCCTGCCGCATATCCACCAGCGACACTTGGGGCAATTCCTTGCCATTGTAGCGGTTTTTCAGCTGATACAATCGGTAATGCCCTTGGCGGGCATGGTACATGGTTTCAATGCTGGGGGTTGCAGATCCCAGCAGCACCATGGCACCTTCTTTTGCACCACGCCACAGCGCCACTTCCTTGGCACAATAGCGGGGGGTATTTTCTGATTTATAGGAATGCTCCTGCTCCTCATCCAAAATGATAAGACCCAGATTTTCCGAGGGGGCAAACACCGCCGAGCGGGTGCCGACGATCACTTTGGCATCGCCGCTGCGGATGCGTTTCCACTGGTCATATCGCTCTGTCGCAGCCAGACTGCTATGCAGCACTGCCACCTGCTCCCCGAAATAACCGGCCAAAAGGCCCAGCAACTGGGGGGTCAGGGCAATCTCCGGCACCAGCAGCAACGCAGCTTTGCCTTGATCCAAGGTGTGCTGAATCAGCTTCAAATACACCGATGTTTTACCGGAGCCGGTCACGCCATACAGCAGACCGCAGCCCGGATTGGGATCACCCATCTGAGAAACGATTCCATCAAAGGCCGCCTGCTGCTGCGAATTGAGCACCAAGGGACCATCCACTTGCACAGGTCTAATCTGGCGGCAACGGAGCACACTTTGCTGCTGTAGGTTTACATAACCCAAATCCGCCAGACGGCGCACCGTAGCAGGTTTTGCACCGGTGAAGTAGCAAAGTTCCTTCAGCGACACCGTTCCAAGGGAACACAGCAGTTCCAGCACCGCCCGCTGCATGGCAGCGGATTTGGGCCGATGGAAAGCATATTCCATGGCTTCCTCCACAGAGGCGGCAAGGGTGGCAATTTGTTCCGTCTTATCACCGATTCTGTGCAGGAAATCAGTTTGCGCCTCGACCCACTTTTTGCGGGTCAAATAAGCCAGCGCTGCTTCCAAAGCCTGGGCATCGGGTACTGCGTTGGTCAGGATGTCATCCTTCGCCTCTCCCCCCAGATCCTCCAATAAAAGCAAGATCCGAAGGGCATCACTCTGCTTTACGGTCTTTTCTTTCCAGGAACGGTCATCGGTCAAACGAACGATGTTTTTCTCCTTGAACCACAGACCAGAGGGCAGCATCACCCGAATGGCATCAAAAAAAGTGCAGAAATAACGCTCCCTCATAAACGCCGCAAGACGCAGCATCTGCTGCGTCAGTACAGGCTCTTCATCCAGGGAGCAGTCTATTGTCTTTAAGTCTGGATCGCTACCCGGTTCAATGGCCAGCACCACACCCTCCGTACGGCGGTTGCCGCGCCCAAAGGGTACCTGCACCCGGATACCGGGCAGCAGGTGCAGACCATCGGGGATACGATAGGAATAGGGCTTGTCAATGGCAAAAGTCGCAGCCGAAACAGCAATCTTTGCAATCATGACAACCCCTCCTTCCTATACTTAGCGCATATACTCT
Source organism: Oscillospiraceae bacterium (assembly GCA_017646545.1). Lineage (GTDB taxonomy): Bacteria > Bacillota > Clostridia > Oscillospirales > Oscillospiraceae > Faecousia. Next base: position 3,947 of record JAGCMI010000089.1, read on the forward strand.
TCCTTCAGACCGGCAGTCAGCTTACCGGCAGCAACTTCGCGAACAGCCAGAGTAACGGGCTTTTCGGGCAGCTCTTCATTCAGCATCTCAGCCTCGGATGCCAGCTGACGGGCACGCTGTGCCACAACATTCACAAGCAGGTAACGGCTGCCCACATTCTTCAGCAGGTCAGCTACGGGGGGGTACAACATAAAAAATCCTCCAAAATTATTCTTCCATTTTTTCCCGGATAATATGTAACACATTTTCTACACAATTCTCCAGGATATCATTGACGACCACATAGTCGTACTTTTCCATTTGCGTGCTTTCCCAAGCGGCGCGCTCCCGACGGAGCTTCATCTGCTCCTCAGAGGTATCGTTTCTGCCGCGCAGGCGATTCTCCAGTTCCTCCAGAGAAGGGGGCGCCACATAGATCAAGGTGGCTTCCGGGAAAATCTCCCGCACATGCAATGCGCCAACAGGCTCAATATCCAGCAGCATGGATCCCTCTTTGGTCTTATTGATGATCTCGGACTTGAGGGTTCCATAATAATTACCCATGTGGTAATCATACTCCACAAAGGCGCCATGCTCGATCATCTGGCGAAATGCCTCTTCTGTAACGAAGAAGTACTGCACACCATTGGTCTCACCCGGTCTGGGGGGACGGCTGGTGGCAGAAACAGAAAACTGCAGCTCGGGCATTCTCTGCATCACATGCTTCAAGATCGTGCCCTTGCCCACACCGGAAGATCCGGAAATAACAAAAAGATGTCCGTTGCTCATTGCTCTGTATCCTCGCTTTCCGGTTCCTGCTTGTCCATCCAACGGGCGGAAATCGCCTCCGGGCCGATGGCAGAGAGAATCACATGGTCCGTATCCATCAGAACCACCGCTTTGGTCTTTCGACCAAAAGACGCATCAATCAACATGCCACGGTCACGGGCATCCTGGATCACTCGCTTAATGGGGGCCGAATCCGGGGCCACCACAGCCAGCACCCGACTGGCAGACACCATACTGCCGAAACCGATGTTTATGAGTTTCATCTATTTACCTCTTACTCGATATTCTGGGTCTGCTCACGGATCTTTTCCAGTTCCGCCTTGATCTCCACCACAATACGGGCCAGGCGCACATCGGTGCACTTGGAACCGATGGTATTGGCCTCACGGTTCATTTCCTGCAGCAGGAAGTCCAGCTTTCTGCCCACAGCGCCACCGCCATCGAGCATGGTGTTCATCTGCTTCAAATGGCTGCGCAGACGCACGGTCTCCTCGTCCACAGCAACCTTATCTGCAAAGATCGCCGCCTCGGTGAGTATCCGGCTTTCGTCGATATTGGTGGAAGCCAAGACCTCCCGCAGCTTGTTTTCCAGACGGGTGCGGTAATCCACCACAGTTTGGGCATTGCCAGCCTCCACCTGAGAAACATAGGCCAAAATGGTCTGTCCGCGGCTGCGAAGATCCGCATCCAGCGCAGCACCCTCGGTGCAGCGCATAGCATCATAGCCTTCCAGCGCTTTGCCCACAGCGTACATCAGATCAGATAGCAGCTGTTCTTCATCCACCTGAGGTTTTTCCACAGTCATGACCTCGGGCAAACGGGAAAGCGCGGCAGCACTAATGTCATCCTTCACGCCATACTCCGTGACCATCTGACGCATAGCGGTCAGGTAGCTTTCCAGAACTGCCTTGTTCAGGGTGACCTGTACCTCATCGCCATTCTCGCTGCGCACGGAGATGAACACATCCACCTTGCCGCGGGAAATGCTGTTTTTCACAGCCTGCTTCACCGTTTCCTCACCAAAGGTAAGAATACG
>JAGCMI010000090.1 GCA_017646545.1 Oscillospiraceae bacterium
ACCGGAATCTATCCGGCAGGATGGGGATTTCAAATTTCAGTTTATCGGGCAGCTCAATGGCCCCCTTGTGCAAAGGGGGCTGTCGAAAATCTAAGATTTTCGACTGGGGGATTGCCTTTTTTACAATCCCTCCGAGCAAAATCAAAGATTTTGCCCACCTCCCTTTAGACAAGGGAGGCTCGCGCTACGCGCTCCAATAACCCCGATAAACTCCGATTTATCGCAGCATCCACTGCAGATAACCGCATACTGCGGCAGGGGACACATTTCCCCGGGCGTATTCCATGCATTTTTGAAGGGTGGCGATCATTCTGTTCAGCTCAGCGCCGCTGCGGCTGGCAGCCAGACGGCTGCTTTGATTCGTCATGGCGGTGCCGCCGGAGCGAACCACCAGCGCCCCTTCCAGAACTTCCGTAAACTGCTGCAAAAGTTCCAGCAGCTGATCCCGCTTCCATTTTTCCATGGAAACCAGCGTATAAGTCAGACGCAGGATATCCTTGCTGCACAGGGCAGTTACCAGCTCCTCAATCTGAGGCGGCTGGGTATCCTCGTTGGAAAGAAGGCTTTGCGCCTGGCCCAAAAATCCGCCGCTGCGGGCGATGGCGGCATCAATGCTGCCCGTGTCTGCCTTGGGAAATTGCTGGCGCAGGGTGCTGCGCAGCAGTTTTGCTTCCAGCGGCTGCAGGGCAAGTTCCACACAGCGGGAACGCACCGTAGGCAGGATTTTATGGGCATTGTCCGTCAGCAGCAGAAAAACGCCATAGGCAGGGGGTTCTTCCAGAATTTTCAGCAGGGCGTTCTGGCCTTCGATGCCCATTTCCTGGGGGAAAATATAAATTTTGTGGCTGCCCTCGTTGGGGCGGATGAACACATCATCCCGCATCTGGCGGATGATGCGCACGGGAACGGTTTTATGCTCCGGATCTTCCACGGTGATCACATCCGGGTGAACACCGGAAAGGATCTTGCGGCAATCGGCGCAGCGGCAGCAGGGACGGTCCTCTCCCCGGCACATCACCGCCGCGGACAAAAGCCGGGCAAGGGTGCGTTTGCCCGCGCCCGCAGGACCGGAAATCAGGTAGAAATGGGCGTTTTTACCCTGCCGAAGGGAAGCGGTTAAATTGTCTTTCAGCCGGTCGTTTCCCAGCAAAGTTTCAAAGCCCATAAAGTTACTCCTGAAGTATAATGGATAGCGGCCAAGTCATCGCAAGCCACCTCCCCTTACACAAGGGAGGCCGCCCTTCGGGCTCCATCGCTGTGAGAATTAGCCCCACAGAGCAGACAGCATGGGAATGACCTGCTTCTTTCGGCTCATGACCTTGGTCAGGAAGGCGGTATTGTCCTTGGGGCTGACATGGAAGGCCTGGCGGATGGTGTCGTCGTCGCCCAGGTAGATGATCTGGGTGCCTTCCAGCAACACATCGGTAAGCATCAGGATCATGGTGTCCAGACCCTTCTTCTTGGCGGCAGCATGCATCAGCTTCAAGAACTCGTCCTTGCGCTCCAGCAGGTTGGGGCTGTCCATACAGGTGATCTGGGAAACCGCCAGAGAATGACCTGCGATGTGGAATTCCTTGTAGTCGGTGAAGAGGATCTCTTCAGCGGTTTTCTTTTCCACAGAGGCGGAGAAAATCTCCTTGCCCAGATCCTCCAGGGATACCTTTGCCAGACGAGCCATGCGTTCTGCGGTCCACACATCCCGATCGGTGCAGGTGGGGGACTTGAACATAACGGTGTCGGACAAGATGGCGGCAGCCATCATGCCGGCCATATTGGCGCTGGGCAGCAGGCCGCGCTCCTGGAACATGGCTGCGATGATGGTATTGGTGGAGCCCACGGGCTCATTGCGGAAGTAAACGGGGTGATTGGTCTGCACATCGGCAAGGCGGTGATGGTCGATGATGGCCAGAATTTCCGCCTCTGCCAGACCGGGAACGGACTGGGAAGCTTCGTTATGATCCACCAGCACCACCCGCTTGCGACGGGGACGCAGCAAGTGATATCGCGTCAGCACACCCACAACTTTATCGTGCTCGTCCAAAATGGGGTAGCAGGGGTCGCGGTGCTTCAATACCTGCTCTTTTACATCGTCCACCCGGTCTTCCATGTGGAAACAAATCAGATCCCTGGTACGGCAGATTCTGCCGATGGGGGTGGACTGGAAGATCAGACGGGCGGCGCGGTAAGCATCAAAGGGGGTGAAGATAATACATGTCTTGGTGGGCAGATTTCGCAGATCTTCGGAAAGCTCTGCCTGACACAGCACCAGACAGCGGACATTCATCTCCAATGCCCGGCGGATCATATCCGGCTGATGGCCGCAGAGCACAATGGAGTCCTCCCGGTCGAACAGCAGATTTTCGTGGCTCATGGGCAGGGCGATGGTGATCTCACCGGAGATGGAGTCGGTGCATTCACCGGCCTTGTTGAGAATTTCACCTTCCAGAACGGACAGCACATTAAACAGCGGCACATCCTCCAGATAGGCGGAAGATACCAGATCCATATTGTAGCTTGCCACATTTTCACGGGAGAGCATGCCATAAAGGGTGCCGTCCTCGTTGGCAACGGGCAGGGCGGAAATATTCTTCTGACCCTGCAGTTCCTTCCATGCCCGACCCACCGTCACAGCGGCGGACAGCACCGGCGGGGTATCAAAGTCCAGATCCCGCACCTGGGTGTACATATTGTGGATCTGCTTGGGGGGCTGGAAGCCGAAACGGTTCAGCACGATCTGGGTCTCGTCAGATACCCGACCCAAACAGGCGGCTTCATATTCCCGGTCGCCCAGCGCATTGCGCAGCGCGGCATAGGCCATGGCGGCCACGATGGAGTCGGTATCGGGATTTCGATGTCCGGTTACATAAATGGGATCCATAGAAAACCTCCTGCGAAGAATGTTGAAAGTAGCAGAGCAGAAGCCAGAGCGCCTATTGCGCAGAAGTTACAGACTAATTTCTCCGGCCAGATTGGTGGCAAAAAGCTGCTTGATCCGGTCGTTATCATAGCCCTGGCCGATGCCCCACATCAGTTTGGTCATGGCGGCCTCGGAAGTCATGTCCCTTGCCTGCACCACGCCCAGCGCCAGCAGGCGGGTACCCACCTGATAAACGCCCAGATTGGAGCTGTCATACAAACACTGGGAGGTGACCACCACATTGATGCCCTTTTCCAGCACCCGGTTGATGGCAGAAAGGCTCTCGTTGAGCACATTCACACCGCCCAGACCGAAGGCTTCCACCACGATGCCCTTGTAGCCCATGTCGGCCAGCGCATCGAAAATACGGGGGGACAAGCCGGGGGTCAGCTTCAGAAGGAATACTTCGTCGCTGACGGCTGTTTTCAGCTGGGGCTCACCGCAGGACTTGGGCAGAACCATCTCATCCACC
>JAGCMI010000091.1 GCA_017646545.1 Oscillospiraceae bacterium
GCCTTCATGTTCCTGGCATTCCCCCTGTACATCGTTTACTCCCTGCTGTACGGTATCTTCACTGTTGTTACCGTCGCTCTGGGCTTCCGCGCTGGCTTCTCCTTCTCCGCTGGTGCTACCGACCTGCTGTTCGGCGCTCAGATGGCTTCCGCTAGCAACTACTGGCTGATCATCCCCATGGGCATCGCTGCCTCTGTGGTGTTCTACCTGGTGTTCCTGTTCGCCATCAAGAAGTTCGACCTGAAGACCCCCGGCCGTGAGGACGAGGGCGAGGACGAGATGAAGATCGAGCTGGCCAACAATGACTACACTGCTATGGCTGAGATCATTCTGGAAGGTCTGGGCGGCAAGGACAACGTCACCTCCATCGACCACTGCATCACCCGTCTGAGACTGGAAGTCAAGGACCGTCTGCTGGTTGACGAGAAGAAGATCAAGTCCTCCGGCGCTTCCGGCGTCATCCGTCCCGGTAAGACCTCCGTGCAGGTCATCATCGGACCCAAGGTTCAGTTCGTCTTCGACGAGTTCAAGAAGCTGGCTCAGTAAGTTTTGCTTCTTGGCTATGGCCCACATAGCTTCAATAAGGACAGCCCTCCGCAAGGAGGGCTGTTTTTCTTTACAATTACGCTCTTTACGGGGTGGCAACGAATGTGGTATAATGACAAAAAGAAAGCTGGAAGGGGGGCGAAGCTGTGCGTCTGCAATTTCAAAAAGGGGATTACGCCGCCATCGGTCTGGTGGTATTGCTGGCGATTGCGGTGGCATTGGCATTTCTGCCCGGTCGCATGAAAGATGCCGCTGGAGTGGAGATTTATCACGACGGTGTTCTGGTAAAGACCATGCCTTTATCCTCCGACGGAAGCTATACCGTGGTGGGGGATTACACCAATGTCATCACCGTGTCAGGCGGCAGCGTGTCCATCACCCATTCCGATTGCCCCGGCATGGATTGTGTCCACAGCGGCAGTATTTCGGCCGTGGGCCGCAGTTTGGTTTGTCTGCCCAATGGTTTGGAAGTCCGTGTTATTGGACAAAGCGATGATGTGGATTTTGTGGTGGGGTGAGGATATGGGTAAAACAAAACGATTGGCGCTGTGCGCTGTGCTCATTTCCCTTGCTTTGGCCCTTTCCTATATGGAGCGATTCTTGCCCCTGCAGCTGCTGGTGCCGCTGCCGGGTGTGAAGCTGGGTTTAGCCAATATCGTCACATTGATCGCCCTATATCTGCTGGGCTCCGGCAGCGCCTTTGCGATTTTGGTGCCGCGGTGCATCATGGGCGCCATCTTTGGCGGCGGCATCACCGGTTTGTGTTTTTCGCTGACCGGAGGTTTGCTTGCCATGAGCGTGATGGTGCTGTGCAGAAGAATTCCTTGCTTCTCCATTTACGGCACCAGCGTTTTGGGCGCAGCTGCCCATAGCGTGGGTCAGATTTTGGCAGCCATGGTGCTGATGAATTCCGTATATGTGGGTGCATATTTGTCTTATCTGTTGTGCGTGTCCATCTTCACCGGCCTTGCCACCGGTACTGCCGGTGCAGGTGTGCTGAAGGTGCTGCGCAAAACCGATATGTGGAAACCGTAATAAAAAAGATCCCGGGGGATAACCCTCGGGATCTTTCTGTTTTTATCCAAAACGGCGGGCGTAACCGCAGCGGCGGCATAGGGGTTCAATGGCTTCCCGGTTGGAAAAGCCGTTGTAAATGGCCTGCGCCCGGGGGCGCAGCAGGATTTCTTCCAATTCCTCCTGAAACAAATTGCCCAGAGGAATATCACCCTCGTGATCCAAGCAGCAGGGCACCACCGTGCCGTCGCACAGCACACCGATCTGATCCCGCAGCCCGTAGCAGAAGAGGGGACCGTCACCTTCCGGTGCGGAAAGATCCGGCCAGTCAAATTTATCCCCGTGTTCCAGATAGACCCGGTTTCCGATGCGGATGCCCATGCGCTCCTGCACCCATTGTCCGGGGAAGAAAGCATGCATGGTTTGCAGAATTTTCTCGTTCAACTCGTCTGCGCCGCCTCCATTCCACAGCCGGTAAACCACCAATTTTTCCCCCTGCGCTGCCTGACCGAAGGACAGGCAATTTTGCAAATAGGTTTCAAAAGGCACGGCAAGGTCGTTGGCTTCAAAGGCGTGAAGGGAAATGTTGATTTTGTGCAGGGCGGGGGCGGAGAGAAGGATATCCTGCATCTTGGTCAGAAGGGTGCCGTTTGTGGTGAGAATGACACGAAATCCGTATTCTCCGGCAATTTGCAGAAAGGCTTTCAATTCCGGATGGCACAGAGGCTCCCCCATGAGATGAAAGTATAGATATTGGGTGTAAGGCTGCAATTTGGGCATGAGGGCTGCAAATTCTTCATCGGCCATACGCCTGCCGGCGCGTTTTGTGCCGGGGCAGAAGCTGCAGCGCAGATTGCACAAATTGGATATTTCAACATAGACTTTCCGAAAACGCATATTTTACTCCTGAATGCGAGGACATTACAGATTCTGAATCAGTTTCATGCAGGCATCCACCGTATCCGGGAAGAGATACTGCCGTAGCTGCTGGGCGGTGACCCATTTGAAACGCTCGATTTCACCCGGTCGTGCTTTGGGGATGCCGCTGACCTGCCCGGGGAAGAAAACCACTTGCTTTTTTGCCATGACGGAAATGGGGTATTCGATGGTGGCGCTGTAGCGGCAGTTTAGCCGCGCCCGCAGACCGGTTTCTTCAAAAAGTTCCCGCAGAGCAGTTTCGGCTTCTGTTTCACCGGCTTCCATATGACCCTTGGGCAGACTCCAGCATTGGGAATACTGCTCAAAGACGATGAGAAATTCCTTTTGCCCGTCATTGTTCCGCCAAGGCAGTACACCGCAGGATTTATGGAAAAGGGAAAGGATGTAGGTATCAAAATATTGCTCCTGAAAGCGGACAGCTTCCGCAATCTGCCCCTGATGGAAACGCATTCCTTCCGGAGTGACGATGAATTTGTCCTCCACATCGTTCTTGCGGCAGACTGCGCCTACCACTTGTCCATCAAAGGAGGATAAAGCGGTGTCTACGCCTAAAATATAGGCGTCCTGCGCTTCGCCGTCAGCGGCCATCAGGTCTGGAATGTAACCGTAGTTGATGGGGTAAACCATGCCCTTGTGTACATGGCCGATGGGGCGGTCAATTTCTACATGAACAGTCTTTCCCAGAAACTTCTGGATGGTCTTTCTACGCTGCTGCATAGCCTGCCTCCTTTCGTGATGGTGTTCTACCATCATTTTACTGGAAAAATGGGTTTCAATCAAGATATTTTCCAATAAAAATAGGCTTTTTTCGGTAATTTGCGGAAAATTCTTGCATCAAGGCAGCGGTATGTGCTACAATTTAACCATCAAACCCCAAAGGATATAGCCTTATGAAAAAAGAAACCTATGATCTGATAGAGCAGTATATGCTCTCCTGCATGGAAGACAGCGCCCACGATAAAGAACATATTTACAGAGTGCTGTTTTATGCCCTTGAAATCGCCCATGAGGAAAATCCTGTTGACTATGATGTGCTCATCACCGCTTGCCTGCTCCATGATATTGCCCGTAAGGAGCAGTTTGCAGATCCCACACTTTGCCATGCCTTGGTGGGTGGGCAGAAGGCGTATGACTTTTTGCTGGCCCATGGATTTGAAGCTGACTTTGCGGACAAGGTGAAGCATTGCATCCAGACCCATCGCTTCCGCAAAAGTATGCAGCCGCAATCTCTGGAGGCGAAGATTCTCTTCGATGCGGATAAACTGGATGCCACCGGTGCGGTGGGTATTGCCCGCACCTTGATGTTCAAGGCGGATGCGGGGCAGGGAATTTATTCCAAGCTGCCCAATGGGGATGTGTCCGATGGCACCGAAGATACCCAGCCCTCTTTCTTTCGGGAATATAAGTTCAAGCTGGAAAAGCTTTATGATAAGTTCTACACCTCGAAGGCTGCCCAGATGGGACAGCAGCGCCGCCGAATCGCAGCGGATTTCTATGAAACCCTTTATGATGAAGTGAGCAGCGCCTATCATTCCGGCCGGGAAAAACTGCGGCTGCAAATGCAAGAGGATGCATTATGAAGCAGAGGGTAGATAATTATGCCATTCAGGCGGAGCAGGCGAAGAAATTGTTTTTGACCTATGACCAGCAGGAACTAATCCGCCGTTGCCGTCTGGAATATGACAAGGACTATTTTTACTTCCGTTTCTTGGGGGATAGGCATCGCATTTGTCGACATAGCGGCAATATGCAGCGGTTGTATGACGGTGCGTGGAGGGAGGCAAACGGCTTCAACGAGGTGCTGACGGTGCTGGATTGGCTCTGCGACAGTAAGCCGGAGCGGTTCACCACCGGAAATTGGATCAATCCCGTGACCCAAGGGTCCGGTTTCCATGTGAGTTTGCAGGAAAACGGAAAAAATCACCATGCACTATTGTTTGATGCCCATCCGCAGGCTTTTCAGGATGCCTGCCTTTCCTTGGGCGGTGAGCAGATGCCCGGCGCGGATATGAGTTTTGCCATTGAAATGGTGGACGGTCTGCAGGTTTTGGTGCAGCTTTGGCATGGGGATGACGAATTTGCTCCCCGACTGCGCTGTTTATGGGATGAAAATACTGCCATGTACCTGCGATATGAAACCACATGGTATGCCGCCGCTTTGCTGATGCATCGCATCAAAGAGCGAATGGTGATTGCATAAAAATAAACCGTCATGGATGGCGGATGTTTGTACGGAGGTGGAATGTTTTGATGCTTACGAAAGAACTGGTTCAGCAGGATCTGGATATGCTGCCTGAGAACTACAAAACCGCCGATGTGGATCGGTTGATCCGCACTTATGTGAAGCAGCAGGCGGATGTGTCGGCACTGCGTCCTTACATCCTTTCTCATCAGCAGTTTCACAGAATTTATTACTATGTGGCGCTGGAACAGATGGCAGATGTGTCGCAGAGAATGGAATTCATCCATGAAAATCTGCTTTTTTCTGATTGGTGGCACACCGATCAGATCATAAGCTTCGTGGCGGATCTGGATTTTGACACCGCCCTTTCCTATGCCAAAGAATATATCCGCGCCCAAGATCCTTTTATTCGCCGTTGGGGCTATGTGCTCTTTATTTCCCGGCTGTGTAAGGGTCATGCCGATAGCCTTTTGCCGCTGCTGAAGGATGATGAGGAATACTATGTCCAGATGGCGCAGGCTTGGCTGGTTGCGGAATTGGCAGTCCATGAACCGGAGGCGGTTTACGCATGGTTCTGGAAAAATGAACTGAAATACAATATTAACGGCAAGGCGATCCAAAAAATTTGCGATTCCTTCCGCATCACCGACCAATGGAAGGAAGAGTTCAAAAAGCTGCGCCGCTTGCTGAAAATGCGAAAATAGGAGATCGGTTATGAGTTTGATCAAGGGCTGTCAGGAAGGAAAGGGCACACCCCGGTTGGCGGAAGTCAAATGCCCGCAATGTGGGCAGTATGTGGATGTGTTCGTCATCATGGGCGGTGCCATTGGAAAAACCGGCACTTTGGCAGCGGATGAGCGCTGCGTCTGCGGCTGTGTGCTGCCGGCGGGCAGCTTCTTGACGGAATACGAGGAATGAGTATGTACAGCGAAGTATTTTGCAAGGTTTACAATGAATTCGGCTGGAATTACTATCCGGAGATTTTTGGTGAGCAATTGCTTCAGTGGCTGGAGCGAAATGGTGTTGCGCCGAAAAATGCCATGGACTTGGCTTGCGGCACGGGAATTCTTTGTGAAATTCTCCATGAAAAGGGGATCTGCGCTTCCGGTATGGATTTTTCAGAAGGCATGATCCAAATCGCCCGGCAGGGAAATCCGGAGATTCATTATGATGTGGCGGATATGATCACCTATCGCCCGGAAAAACAGTTTGACTTGGTCACCTGCACCGGTGATGCCGTCAATCATATTGCCAATCTTTCGGATGTGAAGAAGATATTCCAAAATGTGTATGCCTACTTAAGTCCCGGCGGTTATTTTGTGTTCGATATTCTCAATGAGCATGAAGTGTCCGACAGCGAACCCTTTGAAATGGACTTTACGGAAAGCACCCGGGTGTGGTTTCAAATGACCCGCCCCGGAGAAAAACAAGTGAATTTAAAGGTGCGGGTATTTGAGGAGAATGAACTGCGTTTCGAGGAAAACATCCGGGAAACCATCCATGATCCAAGTGTGATTTGTCAAATGCTGCGTGAGTGCGGTTTTGAACATGTAACTTGTTCTGATCGGCTGCTGGAGGATTCTAACCCCGGCACCACCTGGTTTGTCATTGGAAAAAAGAAAAAAGGGGAGTAAAGAATGAAAAAACAATGGTATAAAGATATGGTATTCTACCAGATCTGGCCCCGTTCCTTTAAGGACGGTAATGGCGACGGTATGGGCGACCTGCTGGGCGTTTATGAAAAGCTGGATTATATCAAGTCCCTGGGCTGCGATGGCATCTGGTTCTCGCCCCTTTATCCTTCTCCCGGTGTGGACTGCGGCTACGATATCTCCGATTATATGGATATCGCCCAGGAATTTGGCGGCATGGATGCTTTCAAAAAAATGCTCGATGGCGCCCATGGGCGTGGCATGAAGGTGATCATGGATCTGGTGGTCAATCATACCAGCACCCAGCATGAGTGGTTCCAGAAGAGCCGCCAGCGGATCGATCCTTACACCGACTATTACATCTGGCGTCCTGCCAAGCCCAATGGTAAACTGCCCAACAACTGGGACTCCCTCTTTGAGGGCAAGGCCTGGGCATGGGATGAGGTGCGCCAGGAATACTATATGCATCTGTTTGCCATTGAGCAGGCAGACCTGAATATGGACAATCCTCTGGTGCGGGAAGAGGTTAAGAAGATTCTGCGCTATTGGCTGGATCTGGGTGTGGACGGCTTCCGGGAAGATGTCATCACCTTCATTTCCAAGCCGGAGGGCCTGCCGGATGACCGCCTGATGCCTGCATCCAAGGGTATCTTCATGTTCAATCATGGCCCTCATCTGCATGAATATCTGGAAGAATTTAAGCGGGATGTGTTTTCTAAGTACGATTGCATGATCCTGGCAGAAGCGCCCCTGGTTACCCCGAAGAAGGCGCTGGAGTACATTGATGAGGGCAACGCGCCCGTTCTTGACATGATGATCCAGTTTGCCACCCAGGAGGCAGACAGCTTCATGACCGACTATATCCACATGCCCTTCAATCTCCGCAAGCTGAAGAGAACCTATACCAAGTGGCAGACGGAGTTGGATGGAAAGGGCTGGAATATGCTCTATATCGAAAACCATGACCATCCCCGCATGGTTTCCCGCTATGGCAGCGAAAAATTCCAAAAGGAAAGCGCAAAAATGCTGGCGGCGTCCTATTTATTCCAAAAGGGTACACCCTTCATCTATCAGGGTCAGGAAATCGGCATGACCAACTGGTACCCCAGCGATCCGGAGATGTACGAGGATGTGCAGACCAGATGGCAGTATTTCAATGTGGCCACCAAGCGTTCTCCGGAAAAGCGGCTGCAGCGACTGTGGCATGGCTCCCGTGACGCTGCCCGTACCCCCGTGCAGTGGGATGGCGGTGAAAATGCCGGCTTTACCACGGGTAAGCCCTGGTTCTACATCAATGAGAACTATAAGCACATCAATGTGGCGGACCAGGAAAAGGATGAACACTCTGTTTTGAATTTCTACCGCCGTGCGGTGCAGCTGCGCAAGGAACTGTCCTGTGTGCGTCATGGCAATTACCAAGAGTATGGTAAGTTGTCCGGCACCTGCTACACCTATTCCCGGGAGGATGAAAATCAGAAGATTCTGGTGGTCTGCGCCTTCTGCGAAAAGCAGCAGAAGTGGAAAGTGCCTGCCGGTTTTGATCTGGATGCAGCAGAGCTGGTTCTGCGTAATTATGAGAAGGTGGATCCGTCTGTGCTGAAGCCTTATGAAACCCGGGTCTACCTCTGGAAGAAGTAATATACATTATATATAATAGTATAGCCGTCGGTGCGAAAACACCGACGGCTTTCTTTATAAAATTGCAGACCGGCTCCTTTCAGAACCGATTCCCCAACAGATGGATATAACCGGATGCAATAAGTGTGAAAAGTGTGAAAAATCTGATTGACATGAAAAATAGATTGTGCTAAACTAATTGCATAAAATCTTTATATGGAAGGTGAAATTATGGAACATATCAAGACTATTGAGACCCGCAATCTGTGCGACAGCGCTAAGAACGGTGGCTGTGGCGAGTGCCAGACCTCCTGCCAGTCTGCTTGCAAGACCAGCTGCGGCATTGCAAACCAGAAGTGCGAGAGCGCTAAGGAGAGCAAGTAATTGCATATCCACGAATGCCGCCGATCCCGGCGGCATTTTTTTCGTAAAGGAGAAATAATATGATTCATCAATATAAGCTGGGCGGCTACAATATCGTTTTGGATGTTTGCTCCGGCGCTGTCCATGTGGTGGATGAAGTTGCCTACGATATCATTGCCTTGTTCGAACAAAGTAGCCGGGATGAAATTCTCCGGGCTATGGAAGAAAAATACGCAACCCGTGATGATATTTCCGCAGAGGACATTGTCGAGTGTTATGCCCAGGTTCAGGGACTGAAGGATGCAGGCAAGCTGTTTGCTCCTGACACCTTTGAACCCATGGCAGGAGATCTGAAGCGGAAAACGGCCGGTGTTGTAAAGGCCCTCTGTCTTCATATTGCGCATACCTGCAATTTGAACTGCTCTTACTGCTTTGCCAGCCAGGGTAAATATCATGGAGAGCGGGCGATGATGTCCTATGAGGTGGGAAAACAGGCCCTTGATTTTCTGATTGCCAATTCTGGAACCCGCAGAAATCTGGAAGTGGACTTTTTTGGCGGTGAACCCCTGATGAACTTCCAGGTGGTGAAGGATCTGGTGGCCTATGCTCGCAGCGTTGAGAAGGAAAAGGGTAAGAATTTCCGCTTTACGCTTACCACCAATGGCGTTCTCGTGGATGATGATGTGATCGAGTGGGCCAATCGGGAGTGCAGCAATGTGGTTCTCAGTCTGGACGGCCGCAAGGAGGTCCATGATCGATTCCGTGTGGACTATGCAGGCAATGGCAGCTGGGAGAAAATCGTTCCCAAGTTCCAGAAATTTGTAGAGGCTCGGCAGGGCAAGGATTACTATATGCGTGGCACCTTCACGCATGCCAATCCTGATTTTCTGAAGGATATCCAGACAATGTTGGATTTGGGATTCAACGAACTGAGCATGGAACCTGTGGTATGCGCCGCAGGAGATCCTTCCGCTCTGACGGAAGAAGATTTGGTCATCGTCATGGACCAGTATGAGAAGCTGGCCGAGCTGATGCTCCAGAAGGATAAGCAAGGTAAGCCATTTACCTTCTATCATTACATGATCGATCTTTCCGGTGGTCCCTGCATTTATAAGCGTATCTCTGGATGCGGCAGTGGAACAGAGTATATGGCGGTTACCCCTTGGGGCGATCTGTACCCCTGCCACCAGTTTGTGGGTGAGGAGCGTTTCAAACTTGGTAACATCTGGGACGGTGTGACCAACAGCGAGATTCAGGGCGAATTTGCAGCCTGCAATGTTTATGCCCATGAGGAATGTCGAGATTGCTGGGCACGGCTTTACTGTTCCGGCGGTTGCGCAGCCAATGCCTACCACGCAACGGGTTCGGTCACCGGTGTATATGAGGATGGATGTAAGCTTTTCCGGAAGCGGATGGAATGTGCCATCATGGTCGCTGTAGCCCGTGCATTGGGTGAATAAGATGGAAACACCCATCTGTGATTTTGTGCGGAAGTACAAGGATAGCAACCCTCTGCGGTTTCATATGCCGGGACATAAAGGGGTATCCGTCCTTGGTATTGAGCAGTTGGATATTACAGAGATCCAAGGAGCGGACAGCCTCTATGAAGCGGAAGGGATCATTGCTCAAAGCGAAGCAAATGCAAGTTCCGTTTTTGGATGCAGGACCTTCTATTCAACGGAAGGCTCCTCCCAATGTATCCGGGCAATGCTGTATCTTGTGCAGCTTTATGCGAAACAGCAGGGGAGAAAGCCCTTGGTTGCTGCGGGGAGAAATGCGCATAAAACTTTCCTCACCGCTGTGGGCCTTTTGGGTATGGATGTACACTGGCTGTATCCCCAAAATACCACCGGTTATCTGTCCTGCGACCTAACACCGGAGGAACTGGAGGAATATCTGCACAATACCGCCGATCTTCCGGCTGCGATCTACCTTACCAGCCCGGACTATCTGGGGAAAATCACAGATGTTCGAAGCATTGCAGAGGTTTGTCACCGGCATGGTGTTCTTCTGGTGGTGGATAATGCCCATGGCGCATATCTGAAATTTTTGCCGATTTCCCTGCACCCCATCGATCTGGGTGCGGATCTGTGCTGTGATTCCGCCCATAAGACGCTGCCGGTACTGACTGGTGGTGCGTATCTGCATCTTTCCCAAAGAATGGATGCGTTGTTTGGTGTTCAAGGGAAGAATGCGCTGATGCTCTTTGGCTCCACAAGTCCGTCCTATCTGATCTTACAATCTCTGGATGCGGCCAATCTGCGTATGAAGGATTATCCTGCCAAGCTGGAGAAGCTGATTCCTGTGATAGATGCTTTCAAGCTGCGTCTTCAGCAAGCGGGCTATTGGCTGTATGGAAGCGAGGTTTTGAAGCTTACCATTGATGCAAAGCCCCGTGGGTATACGGGCATCCAACTGGCGGATCTTTTGCGGCAGCACAATATCGAGCCGGAATTTGCAGATCCGGATTATATGGTGCTGATGTTCTCTGCAGAAACAAGCGAAGAAACGCTGGAGCAGCTGGCGCAGGTTTTACTTCAAATCCCTGCAAGAGTGCAGATTGAAGATAGATGCCCCCATCTGGTTATGGGACAGCAGGTGCTGTCTGTACGGGAGGCAATGCTTTCAAATTCCGAGATACTCCCCGTTGAACAATGTGTTGGCCGCGTTCTGGCTGTGCCTACGGTTGGTTGCCCTCCGGCAGTTCCGATTCTGGTTTGTGGAGAGCGAATTGATGCCCCTGCAATCGAATGTTTTTACTATTACGGGATTGATTGCTGTTGTGTCGTTAAGACACCGTAAGGGGTGTACGCAAGGAAAACCGATATCATCTGAGCGTGTTTTATAAAAAGCAGCTTATTCCGTTTTTGGAATAAGCTGCTTTTTGCTGTGGTCGGTAGGGCAGATGTATCGAAATAAAAATCCGTATGGAACCATTGTATCAATGATTCCATACGGAGATGGTCCGAGTGACAGGATTCGAACCTGCGGCATCCTGCTCCCAAAGCAGGCGCCCTACCAACTGGGCGACACCCGGATATGATATAAAATTGTAGTGGTATCCTACCGTCAAAGCAGGCGCCCTTTTTATTATGACATCTGGAAATACATTCTATATTATACACAAATCAATCAAAAAAGCAACTGAAAAATGTCGAATCAAGACGCTGCATAAGAAATGCTGCATTGTGTCAAAATAAGGCTAACTGTGACAATAAGGAAGTGATTTGGTGGGAGTGGGCAAAAAGATATTGGTGTTGCTGATCTTGTTGTGCGCTGTGATGCAGGTTTCGGTCCCTGCTGCTGCGGATGACATGCCTGAAGATGGGGATAAGGTAATTTATCTGACCTTTGACGATGGCCCCAGTATATACACCCGCCAGCTTTTGCGTGTATTGGATCGTTATGGCGCAAAGGCCACCTTCTTTTTGGTGGACACCGGATGTTGTGATGAGGAATTGCTTCGTGCCATGGTGCGCAGCGGTCACCGCATTGGGATTCATTCCCGCAGCCATGATTTTAAGACCATTTACAGCAGCGAAGAGGCTTTTATGGAGGATCTGTATGCCATGCAGAATCTGATCCGTGAAAAAGTGGGACTGACCCCCAAGCTGATGCGATTTCCCGGCGGCAGTTCCAACACGGTCAGCCGTCGGTATAGTCCCGGAATCATGTCCAGATTAACGCAGATGGTGGAAGAAGCCGGATTTCGGTACTATGATTGGAATGTGGACAGCGCGGACGCTGCCGGCTGCCGAGATACAGAGCAGATTTATAAAAATGTGATCCGTGGGATTCGAGGCAGGGATTGCGCAGTGGTGCTACTGCATGATGTATATGCCTGCAACAGCCGGGCAGTGGAGCGGATTATCATTTGGGGCAGGGAGAACGGCTATCGTTTTTGCGCTCTGGATGATCAGAGTCCGCAGTGCCATCACCCGGTGCAGAACTAGGGGGCTTCAATTTCCGTATTTTATGGAAGGGGTGCTTGCTTTTTGCTCTGTGCGGTGGTATAGTGGATAAAAAGCGGCTGCGTATATGCTGCGGTATGGGAAAGAGGATCGCGATGGAAAAAATGAAGAATTGGATGTCCACCTACTTTACGAAGCGGAATGTGTTTCGGATTGTGGTGTTGGAGCTGCAGATCATTGGCTTGCTGCTCTGTGTGGTTTTGGCAATGTCCGTGAAGATGAGCATTACGCTTTCCGGTGATCCGGTTATCACCATTGATAAAGGTGAAAGTTTTGTGGATCCGGGCGCTATTGCCCGCGCAGATGGCCGTTTGGTGGATGTGGATGTGCAGGGAACGGTGGATACCAATGTTGCCGGTACATACACCTTATGTTACCGGGCTAGATTCCTGCTCAGCAGCTGTGAAGTGACGAGAACCGTTCATGTGGTTGAGCCCCGTCCTCCGGTGCTGACCCTCAGCGGACAAAGTCAGATGACCTTGACCATGGGAACTGCCTATGTGGAACCCGGCTGCCGTGCGACGGATTGCAACGGCAAGGATTTGAGCGCTGAAGTGGAGATCACCGGCGAGGTAAATGTATTGGAAGCCGGAACATACACCGTCACCTATAAGGTAGCAGATGAGGAAGGCCGCGTGAGCACTGCTCAGCGAATCGTGACGGTAGAACCGGCCGAACGGCCTGAAGTGGTGAAGCCGGAAGGGAAGGTAATCTATCTGACCTTTGATGACGGCCCCAGCCCCTATACCCAGCGCCTGCTGGAGATCTTGGCAAAATACGATGTGAAGGCCACCTTCTTTGTGGTTGGCTCCAATACCAATCTGGATGTCAGACTCAATGCCATCGTGGATGCTGGCCACAGCATCGGTATCCACAGTATGACCCATGAATTTCCTGAGATTTATGCCAGTGAAGAGGCGTTCTTGCAAGATGTGTATGGGGTGCAGGATTTGATTTTCCAAAAAACTGGTGTGACCACTACATTGATGCGTTTCCCCGGTGGCAGTTCTACGAGTCGCTCTGATAACAAGTGCGATATGCCGAAACTGATACAGACTGTGATGGATCTGGGATTCCAGTATTTCGACTGGAATGTGGATAGCAAAGATGCTGGTGGTGCCAAGACTGCCGATGAGGTCTACCAGAATGTCATTGAGCAGATCGGTCAGAAAAAAATGACTTACGCTTGCGTCTTGATGCATGATTTGAAGAGTTATAGTGTGGATGCGGTGGAGCGAATTATTTTGTGGGGATTGGAAAATGGCTACACATTCCTGCCCTTGACGGAAAACAGCCCCGGATTCCACCATTAAATGAAGATACTATATTATATATAGTATATACTGCACGCAAAGCAGGGGAGGAGCAATGCTCTTTCCCTGCTTTTTGTGTACTTTTTTATTTCTCTGTTCTTACTGAAATTCCTTTGAAAATTTTGTGATTTTTCCTAAAAAAGTTCTTGACAAATGTATGAAACAGTGATATCATAATCGAGCGCGTGTAGGGAAATTATGCGTGCACTGCGATGATGCAGGAGATTGCTCGGAAACGAGGTAACTTCTGCGGAGTATGTCCGGTCATCGGGCGGCTGAACTGTGTTCGTTTGCGCTTGCGTATATCGCTGCGCCAATGGAGAAGGGTCGGCCTTGCGTCGGCCATTTTTCATGGGCTGGAATGATACGCACGGCGGCGTGAACAGAACAGTTCGACCGTACCCAGACACCAAGCAAACTGAGTACGAAATTTTAGGAGGAAAACAAACCATGGCAAACCAGATGATCGGCATTCGGCTGAAGGCATACGATCACCAGCTGATCGATTCCAGCGCAGCCAAAATCGTCGAGACTGCA
>JAGCMI010000092.1 GCA_017646545.1 Oscillospiraceae bacterium
CGTTCCATTATCCCCGCAAACCTGAACGTTTACACCGTTGTCAATGTTAAGGATCTGGACGAAAACGGTTCCGGCGCTGAGTACAAGGACTATACTGCTGCTCTGGATGCTGATGGCAACAAGATCACCCGTATCATCCCCACCCGTCAGTACATGGAGAATGTTGCTAAGATCGAAGCTCAGAACATCGATTGGGATGTTGTTTGCCAGTATGTGGATGCTTGGGTCGCAAGAGCCAATGCTATGTCCGGCTTTACTACTGACGCAGAGTAATAAATGAATATCCTCGTTGTTAACGATGATGGCATAGGGAGCGAGAATTTACTTCCGCTCCTGGCCATCCTCAAACAATTTGGTACTGTATATGCCTGTGTTCCCAATGGGGAGCGCAGTGGCAATTCGCACTCTACTAGAAAATACGAGATTCTGCAAGAAAATTTCTTCATGAGTTCCAAAGGGGAGAACATTTATACGCACACTGGCACCGCTAGTGACAGTGTGCGGTTCTTCCTGAAGTTCGTCACGAAGGAAATTGATTTGGTGATATCTGGCGTAAATGCCGGCTTTAATTTGGGACAGGATATTGTTTATTCCGGAACGGTTGGTGCGGCGCTGGAGGCGAACATGCGGGGAATTCCCAGCATCGCTTTGAGCGCAAGGAAGCATGGAAAAAATTTTTGGCCCATTCTTCCGAATGTTCTGCATAAATTTATCCACGAGTTTGATTGGAAAGGCGCAACTTGCCTAAACATCAATTTCCCGGATCAGCCGGACCTGAGCGATGCACAGGTCCGATTTACTTGTGTGGCACAGGTTCCCAGGCCTTCTTTTGGCAACAATGACTGGAATCTTTGCCGAAATGAAGGCTATATCACGGTATCACCGCTAAAAGTAGATCTAACAGATCACGACATTCTGAAAGCATACACAACAGAATAAATTTAGGAGGACAACGACATGACCCTGAAGAAGATCATTGCCCTGCTGCTGGCCATTGCAACTGTGTTCTGCATGGCAGCTTGCGGCGGTAACAACGAAGAACCCGAAGGCCCTCAGGAACCCATTGATATTTCCAACCTGACCGAAGAAGAAATTGCTCACTACAAGGCACAGCCCCTGGTTGTTTATACCAACTCCGGCTCTGGCGGCCGTGCTGACTGGTGGACCAAGAAGGCTAAGGAAGCTGGTTTCACCAACATTACCATCGTCAACGGCGGTGCATCCGCTATGTCCGAGAAGATCAAGGCAGAGCGCAAGAACCCCCAGGCTGACGTTATGTGCGGTCTGAATGCTATGGGTTGGGCTGACCTGAAGAACGAAGGTCTGCTGCTGCAGTATGTTCCCACTTGGGCTCCCCTGGTTGACGAAGGCATGAACGATCCCGATGGCTATTTCCACGCTATCACTAAGGAAGCTATTCTGCTGGTTTACGACAAGAACACTTGGACTGCCGATCAGGCCCCCAAGGACTGGCTGGACCTGTGGCAGGATGGCAACACTCAGTACCATGGCACTTTCCAGTGCTGGTCCGCGCTGACCGGTGGTACCACCCAGGTCAACCTGACCGGTATTCTGCACAGATATAAGTCCGATGCTGCCGATGCTAAGTACGGCGTCTCTCCCGAGGGTTGGGAGCAGATCAAGAAGCTGTATAAGTACGGCGTTTCCGCTTCCGGTGACGTTATCAGCGCTATTGCCGCTGTCGACGGCAGCCAGAAGGATGTCCACTGCGGTCAGTGGTACTCCTCCGGTATCAAGTCCTACTCCGAGACTTATGAGGTTGAGCTGGACTATGTTGTTCCCGAGGTCGGCGTTCCTTACGCTATCACCGGTTGTGGTATTGTTAAGGGCTGTAAGAACCCCATCACCGCTGCTCTGTTCCTGGAGTGGTACGGTAGCACTGAGTTCCAGACCACTTGGGCCAAGGCTTGGGATACCGCTCCCGCCAACCGTGAGGCTTGGGAGGCTGGTGCCAGCGAGGATGCCAAGAAGTACACCAATCTGCCCCAGCAGCAGATCGACTGGGCTTGGGCTCAGCAGCACATGGGCGAATGGGTTGAGTACATCACCCTGCAGTTCATGAAGTAATTCGGAAGGAGATAGGCAACATGCTTAAAATTGAGAACCTGAATGTCCATTTTGGCGACTTTCATGCTTTGAAGGACGTCTCTCTGGAGATTCCTGATGGTGAGTTCTTCACCCTGCTGGGACCTTCCGGCTGTGGCAAGACCACTACTCTGCGTTCTATCACCGGTTTTATCAAGCCCTCCAGCGGCAAGATTACCATTGATGGCCGTGATATCACCAACATCCCCGTTGAGAAGCGGAATATTGGTATGGTGTTCCAGTCCTACGCACTGTTCCCCACCATGACTGTTTATGAAAATATCGCTTTCTCCCTGAAGGTTCAGAAGAAGAATAAGGTGGAGATCGACCGCATTGTGCACGATTGTGCCAAGAAGGTTGATCTGACCGATGAGCAGCTGGTTAAGAATGTTTCCGAACTGTCCGGCGGCCAGCAGCAGCGTGTCGCCATTGCTCGTGCATTGGCAAGCAATCCCCCCATCCTGTGCCTGGACGAG
>JAGCMI010000093.1 GCA_017646545.1 Oscillospiraceae bacterium
AAGTCGATAATCACAAGGTCAGGGCATTGACCTTTGCAGGAGGGATCGTAAGACCACGCTTGTGGCAAGTCCTGTTGATCGCACAATCCCCGCGTTCCGTGGCCTAAGAAGCCTCGGAATTCATTCCGGGGAGTATGTCACATCTGTGCAATCGATACAAAACTACTGATTGCTATTTGGCGGAACATATAGTATGATAGCGGAGAATAATCCGCGGGAGGAATACATATGTCATTCGCAGAGATTGTAAACAAAGTGAATTCTATCGCCTGGGGCCCCTGGATGCTGATTCTGCTGGTGGGTACGGGTATTTATTTGACCAGCCGGGTGGGATTTTTGCAACTGCGCAAGTTTGGCTATGCCATGAAAAATACCATCGGCAAGATCTTCAAAAAGCAGACTGCCGGCGCAGGTGAAGTGACCCCCTTCCAGGCCATGAGCACCGCCCTTGCCGCCACTGTCGGTACGGGTAATATTGCCGGTGTCACCGGCGCCATCGTGGTGGGTGGTCCCGGTGCGGTGTTCTGGATGTGGCTGTCGGCCTTCTTCGGTATGGTCACCAAGTATGCCGAGGTGGTTCTGGCCATCCGTTACCGGGAGCGCAACGAAAAGGGTGACTGGGTCGGCGGCCCCATGTACTATATCAAAAACGGTCTGGGCAAGAACTGGAAGTGGCTGGGCATCATCTTTAGTGTGCTGGCGTGTCTTGCTGCCTTTGGCATTGGCAACATGACCCAGATCAATACCATTGCCACTTCCATCAACACCGCTGTCAATTCCTACGGTGTGGACACCAGCGCTGCAGTGAATCTCTTCGGTCAGGAATTTTTGGTATTCAATTTGATCATTGGCGTTGTGATCGCAGCCATCGTGGGCATGGTGCTGCTGGGCGGCATCAAGCGCATCGGCGCTGTGGCAGAAAAGCTGGTTCCTTTCATGGCTGTGGTGTATATTCTGGCCTCTCTGGCTGTGGTGTTCTGCAATCTGGATGCCGTAGGCCCCATTTTTGTTTCCATCTTTAAGGGCGCCTTCAATCCTTCCGCTGTGATGGGCGGCTTTACGGGCACCACCATTATGATGGCAATCCAGAAGGGTGTTGGCCGCGGTGTGTTCTCCAACGAAGCAGGTCTGGGTTCTGCCCCCATGGCCCATGCGGCTTCCTCTGAAACCAATCCCGTGAAGCAGGGTATGTATGGTATTTTTGAGGTCTTTGTGGACACGGTGATCATCTGCACCCTGACGGCGCTGGTGCTGCTTTGCGGCATCCACAACGGCATGGAAGTCAACTGGGGTGTTGGCGGCGGTGTGGAACTGATCAGCGCATCCATTTCTATGGTGTTTGGCCAGAAGCTGGGCTCTACCATTGTGGCGCTGGGCATCGTGCTGTTTGCCCTGTCCACCGTGCTCAGCTGGGCGCTGTATGGCTCCCGTTGCTTTGAATTCCTCTTTGGCTCCAAGTTGCTGCCTGCTTACCAGATCGTCTTTGTGGTGGTTTGTGTCATCGGCGCATCCATGGAACTGGAAGTGGTGTGGAACATTGCCGATACCCTCAACGGCTTTATGGCCATTCCCAACCTGATCGCTCTGATCGGCCTCAGCGGTGTGGTGACGAAGCTGACGAAGGATCATTTCGCCCAAGAGAAGATGCTGAAAAAGTAAAAGAGAATCTTCCCCCGATGCATCATCTGCATCGGGGGATTGCTATGTCACGAAAATCGTTTATCCGTATTTTTCGACCGACACGCTGAAACAGATTTCTTGCAATTTTCCGTTCCTATGGTATGATAAAGAAAAAAGGAGGGATTTCCCATGAAAATGAATGAACATGCCCTGAACCTGCTGCGTGACCTTTCCGATGCCCCCGGTGCGTCCGGATTTGAAGACGAGGTGGTGAAGGTTGCCCGGCAGTATGCTGCCTCCATCGGTGAAATGAAGGAGGATTTCCTGCGGAACCTCTACATTTACCGCAAGGAAAACACGGGCAATAAGCCGGTTCTGCTGCTGGATGGCCATTCTGACGAAGTGGGTCTCATCGTCCATTCCATCAAACCAAATGGCTGCCTGCGTTTTTTGCAGCTGGGCAGCTGGAATAAAAATGCCTTGGTGTCCAGTAAGGTGCTGGTTCGCAATGCCAAGGGAGAATACATCCCCGGCATCATTGCCGCAAAGCCGGTGCATTTCATGTCCGCTGCGGAGAAGGCCAATCCTTCCATGGATATTTCCAATATGGTCATCGATATCGGCGCTACTTCCTATCAGGATGCGGTGGAAAATTTCCATGTCCGCATGGGAGAACCCGTGGTGCCTGCCACCAAATTCTACCATGATGAAAAGCGTGGCCTGCTCTTCGGTAAGGCTTTTGACTGCCGCATCGGCTGCGCCGCCATGCTGGAAGCGCTGCACCGGCTGGAAGGGAAGGACTTGCCCTGCGATGTGGTGGCGGTGCTGTCCACCCAGGAAGAGGTGGGACACCGCGGCAGCCAAGTGGCCATCCACAATGTAAAGCCGGATATTGCCGTTGTGATGGAGGGTTGCCCTGCCGACGATACCTTCACCGAATCCTATGCCATCCAGACCGCCCTGGGCAAGGGCCCCATGTTCCGCCATATGGACATCAGCGTCATCTGCGCGCCCCGTTACCAGCGCTGGGCCTTGGATTTGGCGGCGAAGAAGGGCATCCCCGTGCAGGAATCCGTCCGGGAAGGCGGCGGCAATAATGCAGCCACCGTCCAGTCCACCCTCTCCGGTGCCCCTGCCATTGTGGCAGGCGTTCCCGTCCGCTATGCCCACTCCACCGACTGCATCTCAACAGAGTTTGACTTTGAAGCCACGGTGCAGATGGTGATGGCGCTGCTGGAAAACATCGATGCCGATGTGATCCGGGGAATGTGATTGCTGATGCTGCCTGAAACGGAGAAAAATCATATGACCAAGCAGATTCCTGTGAAAATCAGCCCCGAGCTACTGCGTGGCATCGACGATTATTTGCAGCGGTATTATGTGCAAGCGCCTGTGCAACCGGCGCGGGAAGTGCGTGAGCTGTTTTCGTGTTACAAAAGAGCAGCCTCGTGTGCGCCTCCCTCGGCAGCCATGGCCATGTCCTTGGAAGAGGTGCTGAAGCAGGAGGATGCCGGCTTTGCCCAGACCCTATTGCGGCTGATCGATGATTCCGGCAAAAAGGATTCGGAAATCTATAAGAAGGCCGACATCTCCAAACAGCACTTCTCCAAAATTCGCAATAATCCAGGTTACAAGCCCACCAAACCCACGGCCATTGCCTTTGCCTTGGCGTTGGAACTGGACTTGGAACAGACCAAAGATTTGATTGGCAGGGCAGGTTATGCCCTGACCAACAGCAGCAAATTTGATCTCATTATCCGCTACTTCATTGAGCAGAAAAACTATAATGTGGTGGAGATCAATATCGCGCTGTATGAGTTTGATCAGCCGTTGTTGGGGGCACAGCTATGATTGACACAGAAGCATTTTGTTGCGAGGTTCGTGGGGCTGTGCAGGAAGAAGCCTATCTAACGCAAATACTTTTTGACGAGATTCAGCGGGTGGATATCCGAACCGGGGTAGTGTTGCAGCGAGTCGACTGTCCTAACACTGGCGGATTGATTGGAATTTACACCATCAAGGATGGCTATATTCTACATGGAGAGACAGAGCTATTCTGCTATGACAAGCAGTTAAACCGCATTTGGGAATTCAGCGCCAGAGATATTTTTGCGACACCAGATGGCGCCAGGGCGTTTTGGATTGAAGCGGATGCCATTCACTGCCGAGATTGGCTGGGATGGCACTATGTGCTGGATCTGGACGGAAAGCTTATTTCTGAAAAACAACAAAACGTCCCCTGGCAGTTGACCAAATAAAATCAGAAACCTCCTATAATGTGGGTGTAAGCGAAAGCACACGACATTGTAGGAGGTATTTTTATGAAGAAGAATTTGACGGAGATGGTATTCATTCTGGACCGCAGCGGCTCCATGGCCGGTCTGGAGGACGACACCATTGGCGGCTTCAACGCCATGATTGAAAAGCAGAAGAGGGAAGAGGGCGAGGCTTTCGTGTCCACAGTGCTGTTTGACAATGTCAGCGAGGTGATCCATGACCGTGTGAGCCTGCAAAACATTCGCCCCATGACGAGGGAACAGTATTATGTCCGGGGCTGTACGGCGCTTCTGGATGCTGTGGGCAGGGCAATCCATCATATTGGAAATGTACACAAGTACGCCCGCGAAGAGGATCGTCCCGAAAAGACTCTGTTCGTCATCACCACCGATGGTATGGAAAATGCCAGCCGAGAGTATAGCTACGATCGGCTGAAAACTATGATCCAGAGGCAGAAAGAGTGTTACGGTTGGGAATTCATCTTCTTGGGTGCAAATATCGATGCGGCCAAGGAGGCAGCCCGTTTTGGTATTGAGAAGGAACGGGCCGCCAATTACCATGCCGACCGTAAGGGTACGAAAGTGATTTACGAAGCGGTGAGCGAGGTGGTTTGCAATGTGCGCGCCAACCGCCCCATGAACAGCGAGTGGAAACAAAGTATTGACGAGGACTACAAAAATCGCAAAAAATGATAACAGCAAGGGCATCGGATATTTCCGATGCCCTTGCTGTTTTTACAAATCATTAGGGATAGCTTACGTGAAATACGGATTGTTCATCGTATGAGGCAGCGCGATGCAAAATAAGATATTTTCATAGCTTTTTACTGCATCTTGCGTTATAATGGAAGCAATCAACGAAGGGAGATTACACCAGTCAATAACCCCCACTTAGCCTAAAGGTTTGAAGCGGAGGCTTGTGATTGCAGGCGTAGCTTGTAACACAAGCCTGGATTGACTACCCTAAGTGCTACGGGCACTCCGTTACTGAGGAAATCATAGGCACCCGCAGATGTTCATCCAAGTCTGTGGCTCTGCGGCAAGCGATTAAAAGCCCTGCGGGAAAGGGGCGGTGTCGCTTGCGATACTCCTATTGGAGTAGAAAACCCTCGGATAACATTGGGTATGGATACCTAACTGGGTATTGCCCAGCGTGGCTCTTTTCTAGCCACAACAGAAAATATGGTAAGGAGGGCAACAGATGCCTGTATATGTACAGAACAAGTACGGGCAACCCTTGATGCCCTGCTCCCCAGCAAAAGCAAGACATTTACTGAAAGACAAGAAAGCGAAAATAATCAAGAGAACCCCGTTCACCATCCAACTGCTTTACGGTAGTTCTGGGTATAAGCAACCCATTGTTCTTGGGGTAGACGCAGGAAGTAAGACTATTGGCATCGCTGCCTGTACAGATAAGAAAGTTCTGTATGCTGCAGAAGTCAAGCCCCGCAACGATGTGGTGGAATTACTCTCTGCCCGGCGGGAATTCCGCAGAGCCAGAAGAAACCGCACCACGAGATACCGACAGCCCAGGTTTGATAACCGCACCCACAGTAAGCATAAAGGCTGGCTGTCTCCTTCGATAGAGGTAAAGATCCAGGAGCATATCACTTCTATAAAGAGAATATGTATCATCCTCCCAATTAGCAAAGTCATTGTAGAAACCGCAGAATTTGACCTGCAGCTTATTAAGGCTGTCGAGCAAGGACTGCCTGTACCACAAGGTGAGGACTACCAGAAGGGTGAAATGCTGGGCCACTACAATGTGCGGCAGTATGTTTTCTTCCGGGATAACTACACCTGTCGTTGCTGTGGCAAGTATGGCAAAGGTATCAAGCTGCACGCTCACCACTCGGAAAGTCGCAAGACTGGTGGCAATGCCCCGGATAACGAAATCACCTTATGCGATGACTGTCACAAGAAACTCCATAAGGGCATCATCACTGCTCCGCAACTGCTCAAACGAAAGCGCAAATCCACGAGAGATGCAGCTTTCATGGGCATTATGCGTAAGACCTTGATGGAACGACTGCGAAACAAGCTGGCCATCCCGGTATATGAGACCCATGGTTATGTGACGAAGTACACTCGTGTGGAACTGCTGAAGCTGCCAAAGACTCACATTAACGATGCGATTTCTATTGCATACGGCAGATGGGGCCTGAAGGCAGGAATGTACCACAACTTCCGGCTACCAGAGTGCAGCTACGGGATAATGCCTGTGCGGCATCACAATCGGCAGTTGCATAAGGCTACAATTCTCAAAGGCGGTATTCGCAAGAACAACCAGGCTCCCAAATATGTAAGGGGCTTCCGGTTGTGGGACAAGGTTCTGTACAACGGCATTGAGTGTTTTATCTCTGGTCGGAGAACTAGTGGTTACTTTGCTCTTAAAACCTTGGATGGTAAAGCAATTCACAATGGAGCAAACATAAAAAATCTAAGACTGCTGGAGCGGTCTACAAATTATCTTACTGAAAGGAGAGGGCTTTCCTTCCTCCCTAAAGAGGTAGGGGTACCCAGCCCAAATTTTAGATGAAAGTACTGATACTCAACGGTAGTCCCAAGGCCAATGGCAACACCGCCATGGCCCTATCTGAAATGGAGAAGGTTTTCCTGCAGGAAGGCATTGAAGTGCAGATCGTGCATGTGGGAAATCAGGCGGTGCGAGGCTGTGTCAGCTGCGACTACTGCTCCAAAAACGGCAAATGTGTCTTTGACGATGTGGTCAACGAAATTGCCCCCAAATTCCAGGAGGCGGATGGTTTGGTATTGGGCACCCCGGTGTACTATGCCTCTGCCAATGCCACTTTGATCGCCGTTTTGGACCGGCTTTTCTCTAGCACCCGTTTTCCCAAGGCTATGAAGGTGGGCGCTGCTGTGACCGTTGCCCGCCGTGGCGGCTGTTCTGCCACCTTTGATGAGCTGAACAAGTATTTTACCATCAGCGGTATGCCCGTGGTTTCCAGCCAGTACTGGAACAGCGTCTATGGCGGTGCGCCGGGAGAAGCGGCAGAGGATGCAGAAGGTCTGCAGACCATGCGTGTGCTGGCGCGGAATATGGCGTTCCTAATGAAGTCCATCGCCCTGGGCAAGGAAAAATACGGTCTGCCGGAGAAAGAGCCCAGAGCATTTACCAGCTTTGTTCGATAATATAGGAGGTAAACTATGGAAAGAGTATGTAAATTTCTGAAGGATGCTGGTGTCTACTATTTGGCAACGGTGGAGGGGGATCAGCCCCGTGTCCGCCCCTTTGGCACCGCCCACATTTTTGAGGGCAAGTTATACATCCAGACCGGCAAGGCAAAGCCCACCTCCAAGCAGCTGACGGTCAACCCCAAGGCAGAAATCAGCGCTTTTCACAATGGTACATGGGTTCGTATTGCAGGTGAACTGATTGAAGATGACCGGGTGGAAGCAAGAAAATCCATGCTGGATGCCTATCCCAATCTGCGCAATATGTACCACGAGGATGATGGCAACACCCAGGTGCTGTATTTCAAAAATGCAGTGGCTACTTTCTTCTCCTTTGGCGCTGCCCCGGAAACGGTGGAATTCTAAAAAGCAACGGCAGATGCATTTTGCATCTGCCGTTTTGTTATACACTTGTAAGGCGGCGGCAGGCGGCAGCCAGTTCCTGCAGGGTGCTGCAGCAAATCATGGTGCAAAGGGTAGCGAAGGCCTGCACGCTGCGGATATGGGGCCAATGCCGCTGGGGGATGGGATTGAGCCAAATGACGCGGCCTGCCTGCCGCTTGGCTTCCAGCAGAGCCTCCATGGCCCGGGGCTGGTTGATGGTTTTGGTGTCGGAGAGGATGATGAGGGTGGTGTACTGGTTCAGCGCCTTGGGGTTAAAGCTGCATAGCTGCTCCAGTGCTGCGCCCAAGTCCGTGCCCTTGCCGTAGACACCGCATTCTTTCACATAATTGCGGAACAAGTCCATGTTTTGCAGGCTGAAGGGATCTGCTTCGTAGATCTCTTCCGAGAACAAAAATACCCGGGAACTGTCAGAAACCTGATTTAAGTTCTGGATAAACCGCAGGGCAAATTCGGAAAACTGCATCATGGAGCCGGATACATCGCAAAGCAGCACCAGCCGTTTTCTGCGGCTGGGTTTTCTTTTGTAGTGCAGGTGGTAAAAACGGCCACCGGTTTCCAAGCCCTTGCGGATGGTGCGGCGGAAATCCAGCTTGCCGCTGTGGGTTTTGCGGTTGCGCTTGGCGGTGAGTTCGCCATTGATCTGGTTGGAAATGGTTTGGATGATGGAGATGGCCTTGGGAATTTCTACATCGGAAAATTGGGAAATATCCCGATACAAAATGCCCAGTTCCGGATCAGCCCCTTCGCAGCCCACTGCCGCATCTTCCAGACGCATCTGCTGCTCCAGCAGCGCTTTGGCAAAGACGGAATGGATGAAATTGGAGTAAAGGTTGGGATTGCGCTTGGCATTTTCCTTGTACTTTTCCGCAAATTCCTGCAGCCGCTGCCGTTCTTCCTCGCTCATGGTGCCAAAGGCATATTGCTGCTCTTCGGTCAGGCCGTCAGCATGTCCGCTTTTTCTCAATTGCTCAATGTTCTCTTGGATTTGCCGATCCTGCTGCGCCTGCTGCTGCGCTTGCTGGCGCATCTGCTCTTCCGACAGGAAGAAGCCGTCAAAGACCCGGTCGAAGATCAGCTGCTGATCCCGGGATTTGGCATAGATGGTGCGCAGGGCAGTTTTGACCTGCTGGCGGTCTTCAAAGCCGATGGCGATGAGAATCTGGGTGGCATCCGCCGTTTCCTTGGGGCTGACCGCAAGACCCTGCAACTGCAGCATTCTGGAAAAAGCGGAAAGTTTCTCCAGATATACCTGCGGCTCAGCCATGGTGGTGTCCTCCACAGTGACCACCGCAGCTACATTCGTGGGTGTGGTTGCTTTCTTCCAGCACCTTGAAATCTTCGTTATTTTTCAGAATGAAGCCGGCAGTCTGCCGCAGGGCATCGGGGGTCAGTTCCCGGATGCCGAGGGCATCCAGCGCAGCTGCCCAATCCAGCGTTTCTGCGATGGAGGGTTTCTTCAAAATGGCCTCATTAGAGCGCAGTTTCTGTACCGCCAACGCCACCTGCGCGCAGAGCCGGTCGTCCACATGGGGCAGCTTGGCCCGGAGGATGGACAGTTCCTTCTCCATATCGGGATACTGGATGTAAAGATAAGCGCAGCGGCGGCGCAATGCCTCGCTCAAGGGACGGGCGCGGTTGGAGGTCAGCACCACAAAGGGCACGGATTTGGCCCGGATGGTACCCACTTCGGGGATACTCACCTGCATTTCGCTGAGCATTTCCAAAAGGAATGCTTCAAATTCTTCGTCCGCCTTGTCAATTTCGTCGATCAGCAGCACAACGGGCTTCTCAGAACGGATGGACTGCAGCAAGGGACGCTCCAAAAGATACTCGTCGCTGAAAAGACTTCTGGTCAGCTCATCGCTGCTCTGGCTGCCCATGTTGATCTGGATGGACAGCAGCTGCTTCTGGTAGTTCCATTCATACAGCGCCTTGCTTTCGTCCAAACCTTCATAGCATTGCAGACGCACCAGATCCCGATCCAGCGCGGATGCCATCACCTTGGCGATCTCTGTTTTGCCAACACCTGCCGCGCCTTCAATCAGCAGCGGACGGCCCAGTTGCAGGGCAACATACAAAACCGTGGCCAAGGTTTCATCGTAAATATAATTGGCCTGATCCATTTTTTGTTTCAGTTCCTGAATGTCCATGGGACACCTCCTTGGGGAATTCTTTTTCTTCAGTATAGCGGAAAAAAGGGGAATTGGCAACTGTGGGATTTTGACGAAAAAAGTCGGGTTTTCTGTATGTGTGGGAAGGTCGGGGAAGTGGGAGGTTGATTTTCTGCCGGGTTTGTGGTATAAAATATCTGTAAAACTATGCCAAGTGGAGGCATGATATGGCCATTGAGAATTATAGAAAAGTGAAGCTGATTAAGCTTTTGGAATTGCTGCGGCAGCACACCGATGCCCAGCATCCCATGACCAACAGCCAGGTCTGCGCAGCCATGGATGAAATGGGCATTCCCTGCGACAGAAGAATCATCAGCCAGGATGTGGCGGTGCTCAATGATATGGGCTATGAGATCATGGTCACCATGATCGGCCACGAGAAGGCGTATTATGTGGATGACCGCAGCTTCAGCGTGCCGGAACTGAAGATTCTGATTGATGCGGTGCACGCCTCCAGCTTCATCACGGAGAAAAAGTCGAATGAACTCATCGAAAAGCTGGCAGCGCTGGCAGGCATCCATCAGGCGGAGGTGCTGAAGCGGAATATGGTGTGCTTTAACACCAGAAAGCACAGCAACGAAAAGATCCTCTACACCATCGACACGTTGGAGGAGGCCATCCTCACCCAGAAGAAAGTGATCTTCCTCTATTTCGATTTGAATGAAAACGGAGAAAGAGTGTACCGTCGCGGCGGTCACCATTATGTGGTGGAGCCGGTGGCGCTGGTGTTCAACGAGGATAACTATTATATGAGCTGCTACTCTTCCCGTCACGACAGCACCTCCAACTACCGTGTTGACCGTATGGATGGGGTGGAAATCATCGAAGAACCCTGCAGCGAAAAGGCTTTGGCGCTGCGGGATCAGGTGGCGACTTATACCGAGCAGGCCTTTAAGATGTTTGGCGGCCAATTGGAAGATGTGGTGCTGGAATTTGACCGGGTGCTCATTGGCGTGGTGTACGACAAATTCGGTGAGAGTGTGAAAATGATCCCTTCCGGTGAAAACAAGTGCATTGCCACGGTGAAAGTCCGCATCAGCCCCACTTTCTGGGGATGGCTGTTCCAGTTTGCAGGGCAGATGAAGATTCTTTCGCCCACCCATTTGCTGGAGCAGTATAAAGAATATGCCCGTAAGGCAGAATTGTAAGAAAGGGGGAGCGGATGGATCAGCGGACAATGGCAATGAACCTTTACGAGGAACTGATGGATCTTTGCGATCTGTTTGACCGTGAGAATTTGTGGGACAAACGGGGATCGGAAATTGCGTTGTCGCTGCTGCTTCGGACAGATCTTGCCCTTTTCATGCTGTATTTGTCCGTTGCGGATGAAACCTTGTCGGAATCGGAGGCAGAGGTGTTTCGCTTTGTTACGGCGTTTCCCCGTAGCCGCCAGGATCAGATGGATTTGTACCGGGGCAACCGCATCATCGACAGCTGCGGCAGCACCATACCCTATTCTCTTACGAAAATCGTGGAGGCGCAGCGCACTGCCTTCGCCCGGGGGGTGCAGCTGCCCGGAGAGAAAACTGCCCAGGAGATTTTTGCGGATCTTTGCGATGTGTCGGGCAGGATGATGCTGGGGGCTGATGGGGATATTACCCCGGAGGAAACGCGGATGCTGGAAGATTACATCTGTATGCTGCGGCAATATCATCCTTAAAAAGCAATAAAAGGCAGCGGAAATTTCCGCTGCCTTCTTTATCAAAATGAGCGAGAAAACCTCGGAATTCACTCCGGGGAGTATGTCACTTGGTTAGAAGATGATGAGCATACCCACCAGAATACCTGCGATGGCGGAAAATGCCGGCAGTTTGCTGTGATACATAAGATAAGACTGGGGCAGGATCTCACCGAACACCACATACAGCATGGCGCCGCTGGCAAAACCCAAACTCAAAGTCAGACCCATGGGGCCGATCTCGCCCAGCACATAGCCAAGGAGCGCGCCCAGGATGGTGGGGATACCGGAACAGGCGGTGATCAAAATCGCCTTCAACCGGGACATACCGCCGCTGATGAGGGGAACGGAAACTGCCATACCTTCGGGGATGTTGTGCAGACCGATGAGAATGGCCAGAACCAGAGCTGCGTTACCCATGGCGCCATCGTTGCTGGCGTAGGAAGCGCCAATGGTCATGCCCTCGGGCACATTGTGCAGGGCGATGGCGCTTGCCATCACCATGCCGGCCACGAACAGACCCAACTTGCTATCCTTCTGGGCATAATGCTGCTGGAAATGGTCGCTGTGGATTAGCTCGTCCAGGTCATCAGCGGTCTTGGGATGGTTTTCGTCAATGTGGGGAACTTCGGGGTTGGTCTTGCGGTCGATGATGTGGTTAAGCAGATATGTAATGGCCACGCCGAAAGCGATGGCAGCCACCACGAACATAAGACCCACCTGGGTCTCAATGGCTTCCATCACCAGATCGAAGCAGACCACACTCAGCATCACGCCGCCGGCAAAGCTCAAAAGCAAGCTGACGGTGCGCTTGGAATCCTTCTGCAGCAGGGCGCCGATGATGCCGCCCAAGCCGGTACCGCCCACACCGGCAATGGCGGTGGTGACGATCAATGTTTCAATAATACCCATAATGTTGTTTTTTCTCCTGTTATATGCAGATACAATTGCAATCAATATGATACTGAATGTTTTTTGGAGTGTCAACCATTTTGTGAGAAGGGGAGTGTCAATATTGCAATTGTCGTGTTTTCTGTATGTTTATGCTTGGTGTGCAAATTAGGTGTCGACTTTTCAAAACTCTTGTGATAGGATATCCTCAAGGAAAACAAAACAAAAACGGATGCGACGAATCGACAGGAGGAAGAGCAATATGGAAAAGACCATCAAGATGACCCACTATGCGCGTAAGAGAGAAACCGCCAATTCTGCCAGCGGTGTGGTGTGTGTGGCGCTGTGCGCTGCTTGTGTTGCAGTGAGCATTTTTACTTTCTGTGTGCTGAGCATCGGTGTTTGAGGAGGAACGAATATGAAAAGAAGAACCTATGTGGGCATTATCCAAAATGACATTTGCGATATTAAGACCTTGGTGCTGGCGGAAGATGCCGGACAGGCGAAGGAAAAGGTGCTGCGCAATTTTGGCGACGGTCTGGGCAAGACCTATCGGGAAGAGGATTTGACCATCATCGCCTTTGGAGAATAAAAGAAGCCGGAGGGATTTTCGTCCGACCTGATGGAATCCCATGTGTTCAATGCAATATTTTCAATAGATTTTCTTGAAGTTTTCCGCTATAATGGAACCAAACATCAAGGAGGTCTACCATGAATTATCGTTTGGACAGATATGGCAATGAACTTTCGGTTTTGGGTTTCGGCTGTATGCGCTTTCCCAGCAAGGCAGGGCGCATCGATATGGCGGAAACGGAAAGAGAGATTATGACCGCCATCGAGCATGGCGTCAACTATTTTGATACCGCCTACATTTACCCCGGCAGCGAAGCGGCTTTGGGCGAAATTCTGGAGCGGAACAAAGTGCGGGATAAGGTGTACATCGCCACCAAACTGCCCCATTATCTTATTAAGAGCCGGGATGGATTGGAAAAGCTCTTTGCCGAGGAATTAAAGCGGCTGCGCACCGATCATGTGGATTATTATCTCATGCACATGCTCACCGATACCGACACTTGGCAGCGGCTGAAGGCCTTGGGCATCGAAGAATGGCTGGCGGAGAAGAAGGCCAGCGGTCAAATTCGGCAGGTGGGTTTTTCCTATCACGGCAATTCCGAAATGTTCTGCAAACTGCTGGATGCATGGGATTGGGATTTTTGCCAGATCCAGTATAACTACATGGACGAACATTCTCAGGCTGGCCGCAGAGGACTCCATCATGCCGCTTCAAAAGGCATTCCCGTGGTGATCATGGAGCCGCTGCGGGGCGGCAAGCTGGTGAGCCGTCTGCCGGAGGAAGCAAAGAAGATCTTCTCTGATTATAAAATCAAGCATACGCCTGCCCAGTGGGCCTTCCGCTGGCTGTGGGATCAGCCGGAGGTGACGGTGGTACTCTCTGGTATGAATTCCATGGAAATGGTGCTGGACAATATCCAAACGGCCTCCACCACTTCGGTAGGGGAGTTGGGGGAGCAGGAGCAGCAAATGCTGCGGCAAGTGGTCAAGGCCATCAATTCCAAAATGAAGGTAGGCTGCACCGGCTGCGGCTACTGCATGCCCTGTCCCAAGAATGTGGACATCCCCGGCACCTTTGCCGCCTACAACCGGCGGTATCAGGAGGGTAAATTCTGGGGCTTTATGGATTATGCCATGTGCACCATGATGCGGCAAAATTCCACCGCTGCCTCCAATTGCATCGGCTGCGGCAAATGTGAAAAGCATTGCCCCCAGCACATTCCCATCCGTCAAAAATTGAAGGAAGCACAGAAGGAACTGGAAGGACCGGTGTATCGCATCGCCCGGAAGGTCAGCCGCTGGTTTGTGAAATTCTGATGATAAATTACCCCATCAGCGGTGACGCTGGTGGGGTATTTATTTTACAATACTTTTTATCGATAAAATGATACTTAATTGTGGCGAATTGCCATAAACAACATAAAATGACGATTACCCGCCATTGTGTATGGTATTTACATTTACGACATGATATGATATCATCTGCATCGCATTGGATGCCCCGCAGGACACCATTTCCTCTTTGGCCAGTAAGATCGGCTCTTTGAAGGGGGGGCAGCGTCAAGACGGCATTTTCCGGTGTGACAGGGAAGGAGTAAAAGGAAGGATTTTTTATGCGTAAGAAAATTTTGTGGATCACGGAAACCGCTGTGATGATGGCGCTGTTGATTACTTTGCAGGCGCTGACCAAGCCTTTAGGCCAGCTGGTCACCGGCTCCTGCGTCAATGCCATTTTGGCAGTTTCTGCTCTGGTGGGCGGTCTTGGCTGCGGTCTTACTGTGGCAGTGCTTTCTCCCATTTTTGCATTCCTCTTTGGCATTGCGCCTCAGGTGCTGACGGTTCCTGTCATTATGGCAGGCAACGCTGTTTATGTGCTGCTTCTGTGCCTGCTGAGCAAGAAGGGCAAGCAGTTTTGGTGGTCCATTGTGGCGCTGGCGGTGGCAGCGGTGGCAAAGTTTGCGGTGCTGTATCTGCTGGTGACCAAGGTGATCTGCGGTGTGCTGGCCGGTGGTCTGCTGGAAAAGGGCCTGCTGAAGGAGCCCATGCTGCAGGCGCTGCCTGCAACCTTCTCCACGCCTCAGCTGATCACGGCGCTGGTTGGCGGCACTGTGGCGCTGCTGATCGTGCCCGTATTGCGCAAGGCCCTCAAGAGAAAGTAAATAAATGTAAAGTAATCCCTGCAGCGATTTCGCTGCAGGGATTAGCTTGTTTAGCCGGGTAAATCTCTGGCAGGAGAAAAAGGAAAATTCTTGAAGGATATAAGAAGATATGATACCATAAAGAAAATGGATATTTTGGGGGGCAACAATATGAAAAAATGGAGGAAAACCGTGATTATTTTTGTAGTGGCATTGTTTTTCGGCAGTATTATTTTGCAGTTTGCATATAACTTCCTGTTCGTAAAGCCTTACGAACCGGTCTTGACCAAGGGCGGTGACGGCAAGCTGACGCAGATGCTCTATGAATCGGAATTTTTGGAAGATTCCTATTTTGAAGATGTTGCGCTGATCGCCTCCAATTTGGAAGGCGCCATTGAGCGCATTGATGTGCGGGAGGACTGCGCGGATTTCACCGCCAATGCCCTCATCCGCTTTTATCTGGAGAACCAGCACCGTCTGGCCCAGGAAAATAAGGATGAGATCAAACGCTGCCTCACCGGCTTTAAGTACTGGATGGATCAGTATGACGGACGGGTGGACAGTATGTGCCATTGGAGTGAAAATCATCAGATTCTCTTTGCGGTGACGGAATATCTGGCAGGCTGCACCTGGCCGGAGGCCGTCTTTGCCGACGGCAACACCGGTGAAACTCATGTTGCCCTTGCCAAAGAGCGCATCAATGCCTGGATGCAGCAGCGGTATTACTACGGCTTTAATGAGTATTATTCCAACAACTACTATCCGGAGGATATTGCTCCCATGGCGAACTTCATTCAGTTCGCCCGGCCGGAGGATCGGGATATGGTGGAGCAGATGAAGGTGGTCATGGATGTGATCTGGCTGGACATCGCCACCCAGTCCTATCGCTATACGGATGCCGCGGGCAACACCCAATATGCGTTTATGTCCGCCAGCGGTAGAATGTACATGGATAATAAATCCAGCGATGACACCGGCAATCGTCTGCGCCCTTATATTGATCTGGTGTTGGAAAACGGAGAGGATTACCGCACCAACACCCGCAATTTTTTCGTATGCTTCCGCAGAATGTATGAAACAAGGGTCGATGGTCAGCCCCTGTATGAAGTGCCGGAAGTGATCAAGGCGATCTTCAATGATGATTCCCAGGTGCAGATCGTCAAATCCAGCAACGGCATCACCCTAACAGAGCTGGTGGAAGATGGCTTCGTGGGAGAAGCGGTGGGACAGACCATGATGCAGATGGGCATGGAGGCTTTCTCCAATGCGGAAGTGATTGACAATTCCATCCGCTATCTGCAGAAAAATAAGCTGTTCCGTAACGAATTTTTGAATGATTTCAAGCTGGTCAATCTCTGGCCGCTGACAGCCACCAAGAGTCTGGGCGCGATTTCTGCTCTGTTGCAGCCTTCCACCGACGGCAAGGCTATCCAGAGAGCCAATGTTTATACCTACCAGACTCCCTATTACTGCATGAGCACCTCCCAGGCCTATTTTGCCGGAGATTATGCCGACCAGCATCAGGTGTTTTTGTGCAGCCTTGCCTCTGACCTGACGGTGTATCACAGCCAGCCCATGCGCAACAACAGCCGTGGACAGTACTGGGTGGGCTATGGCAGACTGCCTTACAGCGTTCAGCAGGAAAATGTGAACATCTCCATCTACACCATCCCCCAGAAAACTGGGCTATTAGAGCCCCATGTGGTGCCTTACAGCCATGCCTATTTCCCGGTGGGACTGTTTGACGAGGTGAATTTGGAATATCTGTCCCGGGGTTATATCTTCGGCCGCAAGGGCGACAGCTACATCATGCTCTGCGCCAAGTCCGATGGGGAAGGGGTGCTGATGTTCAAAAATGATATGCCCGGTGTGACGGAAGAAGATTTAACCTCTGACCGGGAGAAGATCAAGACCAATGTGAAGGAACTGATCGAGGCCACCGGCGATCTGCGATATGATTTGATCTTCCAAGGGGGAGAAAATCACGCCTGGGTGACAGAAGTCAGCAGTAAGCTGCAGGACGGCTCTTTTGCCGCTTTTGTGGAGAGAATACTGTCCAACGAGGTGTCCTTTGAAAATATGACCGGCTGTTATCGTTCCGGTGGCAACGAGTTTGAAGTGCAGTATGATGCCTATTTTAAGCACAATGGGCAGAGCGTTGATACCGAATATGCCCGGTTTGAAAATGCCTATGTGCCCCAGAATGTGGAAAGAAAGAGCGAAATCATCGAGTTTTCCTTTAACGGCCACCGCCTGGTACTGAATTTTGAAGAAGGGACAAGAGTGCAGTCGTGATGAATTTTGGCGTACAGACCTATACCATCCGCAAAATGCAGAAAAAGGATTTGGAAAAAGCGTACCTGCCGCTGATTGAGATGGGCATTTTGGATTATGAGATCGCCCGCATCCATTTTGATGAAAGATCCGGTGCATCGGTGCGGTCGCTGATGGAGAAATACGGCATCCGTGTTTCTGCCATTCAGGTCAAGCCCAAGCAGGTCTTTGGGGATGTACAGAGTGTGATCGATTTCTGCAAATGCACCGGATGCAAGAATGTGGTGCTGTCCATGCTGCCCTTTTCCTGCATTTTGGGCGGGGAAGGGAAGTTCTATGACTTTGTGAATACTTTGGATCGGCAATATGAGGTCTATCAGGCCCATGGCATCACCCTGGCTTACCATCCTCACAAGTGGGAGTACATCACCCTTTCCAATGGCAAGACCCGGATGGAAGAATTGCTGGAGAAAACAAAGAAGATCAAATTTGTGCACGATACTTACTGGACCACAAAGTGTGGTTTATCCTCTGCCCGGCAGGTGCAGCGGTTTGGCGACC
>JAGCMI010000094.1 GCA_017646545.1 Oscillospiraceae bacterium
CGTTGGCATCGGTGAGCATCTGGGGCGGGATCATTTTTTCCGGAGTGACAAAATCCCCGTGATAGGGGGTGGGGCGGCACTCTGCCAGAGAGCCAAAACCTTCACCGCTGACCTCCAGCCGGTTGTCGATGATGACACCGGGCTGCAGAGATCGCACCATTTCCATCAGCTGTGTTCCGCGCCATGCTTCGCCACGAAGATTGTCATAGGAAAAATCGAACCACAAAATGTCCAGTTTTCCGTAATTTTCGCAAATTTCCCGGATTTGCCCATGCATAAAGTCCAGATAACGGTCGAAATTCCGATGTTCGTTTCCAAATGCCGGATTGTTTCGCATGGGATGATTCCGGTCGCCATAGTGGGGGAAATCCGGATGGTGCCAATCGATGAGGGAGAAGTACAGACCCACGCGGATGCCCTCTGCCCGGAAAGCCTGCAAAAATTCTGCCACAATATCCCGCCCGTAGGGTGTGTTGGTGGACTTGAAATCGCTGTACTTGCTGTCAAACAGACAGAAGCCATCGTGATGCTTGGCGGTGAGCACCGCATATTTCATGCCTGCCTTTTTCGCCAGCTTTGCCCAGTATTTGGGGTCAAATTCCTTGGGGTCGAAGGCATCAAAATAGGGCAAATATTCTTCTTCCGGCATCTGCTCCGTGCTGCGTACC
This sequence comes from Oscillospiraceae bacterium, assembly GCA_017646545.1. GTDB lineage: Bacteria > Bacillota > Clostridia > Oscillospirales > Oscillospiraceae > Faecousia. Next base: position 669 of record JAGCMI010000094.1, read on the forward strand.
CATTCGCCCCGGGCGGGCAGGGCGTAGAGTCCCCAGTGGATGAACATGCCGAAGCGCGCCTCTTTATACCATGCCATCCGGGCATCGTAACTGGCTTTGTCAAATTGATACATAGGGCACCACCATTCCTTGAAGTTCTCTCTGAATTATACCATGTGACCCATTGAAATGCAAGAAGGCACAAGTTCAAACATTGCTTATAAAACCCTTGCCAATTCTTTCCCAATATGCTATACTGTAATTGTCGATAGGGGTGCTCCAATCGACAATTTAGAAAAAGTGAGGTAAGAAAAATGAAGAAACTGATGTGTGTGGTTCTGGTCGTGGTGATGATGCTGTCCCTGGTCGCCTGCGGCAAGAAGCTGTCCGGCACCTATGAAGCTGAGATTGATGTGGTGCTGCTGAAGTATACCGCTACCTATGAGTTCAGCGGCAGCAAGGTTACTGCTATTAAGAAGACCACCGTTTTTGGCTCTGTCAACACCGTTACTCTGGAGGGTACTTACGAGATCGCTGAGAACGATGACGGCTCCATGGAAATCACCCTGAATTTTGAAACCAGTGACGATCATATCAAGAGCGGTACTTTCACCTTCGAAGAGGGTGAGGACTATATCAAGATTGCTGGTATCCAGTACAATCAGAAGTAATTTCTCTTGAGAGAATCAAATCCCCGCTGCTTCCGGCAGCGGGGATTTTTTACACCATTTGCCACTTGACTTACCCTATCCAAGGTGCTATGATACTCCTAGACAACTGAATACCACTCCGTGGAAGAGGGGGCGTACAGCCTTTTCTTCTTAACAAGATAACCGGGTGAGAATCCCGGACGGTACCGCCGCTGTATGTGCTGAGGCGTGCTCTTTTGGCGAAAGCCAGTCACTGGGAAACTGGGAAGGCAGAGCATGGCGTGAGGGTCGCAGCCCTCGAAAGCATGAGTCAGAAGACCTACGGAATTGGAATTTCTCCTTTCTGCGCGGAAGCACGCGGAAACGGTGTTGTCACGGAAAACCGGCCGTGGCGTTGTATTGCTGCAACGCCACGGTATTTTTGTTTTTGGAGGATATGTTATGAACAGCAAAAAAACATGGATCGCCCTTGGAGCATTGGTTGTGGTATTGGCTGTGATGGTGGCAGTATTCGTTTTGCAGCAGCCCCAGGCGCAGCAGGGCTCAAAGGAAATCACCATTACCGTCGTCCACGCTGACGGCACGGAAAAAGTGTTCACCTGCCGCACGGATGCAGAGTATCTGGATGAAGTGCTGCTGGCAGAGGGAATCATTCCCGAAGGCAATATCGTCGACGGTATGTTTAGCATCGTTGACGGGGAAACAGCCTCTTGGGAAGCAGACATGGCCTATTGGGCATTCTTTGTGGGAGAAGAATATGCCGTAAAGGGCATCTGTGACACCTATGTGGAGGATGGCGCAAGCTATAAGCTGGTATATGAAACATCGACATACTGGGGAGAATAATTGGAAACTGTCGGTTCGGGAGATCGCGCTTTTTGGCGTGTTGGGAGGTCTGACCTTCGCTGCGAAGTTGGTCATGAGCGGCCTGCCGAATATCGAACCTGTGAGCCTGATGGTGATGCTTTTTGCGGTTACCTTCGGCAAAAAGTGCGTCTATCCCACTTCTGTCTATGTAGCGATGGAAATTCTGGTGTTCGGCATCAATATTTGGAATGTCTATTATCTGTATGTCTGGCTGATTTTGGCGCTGGCGGCATATCTGATGCGCAAGAACCAAGAGCCGTTGGCATGGGCGATTTTAAGCGGCATGTTTGGCCTGGTTTTTGGCGCGCTGTGCGGCATTACGGACATATTCATTATGGGTTTTGGAGTCGCGGTGGCCAAGTGGGTCAGCGGCATCATGTTTGATGTGGTGCATTGTGTGGCCAATTTCGTGATTGCGCTGCTGCTGTTTAAGCCTTTGCGGGATCTGATGCAGAAACTCTATAACCGAATTTAACATCCTAGGGGGGAGGGCATTTGCCCTCCCTTCTTTTGGCTTTAGAAAAAATTGCCATTTACCTATTGACAAAATGGGTAAATACGAGTATGATATCTCTGCAGTTAGCATATGCTAATTACATGTAAGTCATATTGAAACGGGTGATACATATATGAACTTAACAATGGCGGAAGTGGGAAAGGAATACATCGTCAAAGCCATCGAAACCGATGACGACGAACTCAATGCTTTCCTCTTTTCCTTGGGCTGCTATTCCGGCGAGCCCATTACTGTGGTGTCCCGGCGGCGTCATGGTTGTACCGTGTCCATTAAAGATGGCCGTTACAACATTGATGATCAGCTGGCGGAGGCCATTATCGTGTAAATTTTGGTACAGCGGGCAACCGCTGTTCCTTTTTGAAGATTAGTTAGCATAAGCTAACCGTAGGAGGATCATAGAAGATGAGAATTGCTTTTGCAGGCAATCCCAATAGTGGTAAAACCACAATGTACAATCAGCTCACCGGCAGCAATGAGAAGGTGGGCAACTGGGCGGGTGTCACCGTTGACAGCAAACAGTCGCCCATTAAGAAGGTCTATGCCGGTGAGCAGGAACTGATCGCCGTGGACCTGCCCGGCGCATACTCCATGAGCCCCTTCACTTCTGAAGAGAGCATCACCAGTTCCTATATCCGAAATGAGCATCTGGATGCCATCATCAACATCGTCGATGCCACCAACTTAAGCCGCAGCCTGTTTTTTACCACTCAGCTGCTGGAATTGGGTGTTCCCGTGGTGATCGCCCTGAACAAAACGGATATCAATGCGAAAAAGCAGACGAAGATCAACACCAAGCTGCTGAGTGAAAAGCTGTGGTGCCCCGTGGTGGAAACCACTTCTACCACCGGTGAAGGTTTGAAGGAACTGGTTGCCGCTGCCGTGGCGCTGCAGGGTAAGAAACAGCCGATCCCTTACATGCAGGGTGTCATTGATATGACGGACAAAAAGGCAGTGGAAGCAGAAGATCGCAAGCGTTTTGAATTTGTCAACAAGCTGGTTTCCAAGGTGGAAAAGCGAAAGGTCTTTACCAGAGATGAAAATTTCCAGGATAAGATCGACGCGGTGCTGACCAACCCCGTTGGCGGTCTTGCCATCTTTGCCGCTGTAATGTTTTTGGTGTTCCAGATCAGCCAGGCCTGGCTGGGTGTGTGGATTGCCGAGGGTTATGAGTTTGCCAACGGCTTCACCATTCCCGGCCTTGTCACCCTCATTGATATGTTCAAAGAATGGGTGGCAGGTCTGCTGACGGATGCCAATCCCTTCCTGGCTGCACTGCTGGTAGAGGGTATCATTGGCGGTGTCAGCGCTGTGGTTGGCTTCCTGCCGCTGGTGATGGTGATGTATTTCCTCATTTCCTTGCTGGAGGATTGCGGCTACATGGCCCGTGCCACCGTGGTTCTGGATCCCATCTTCAAGAAGGTGGGTCTGTCCGGTAAATCCGTCATTCCCTTCATCGTGGGCACCGGCTGCGCCATTCCTGGTGTGATGGCTGCCCGTACCATCCGTAACGAGCGGGAGCGCAATGCCACCGCGATGCTCACCCCCTGGATGCCCTGCGGCGCCAAGCTGCCGGTGATCGCGCTGTTTGCCGGTGCGTTCTTCGATGAGGCAAGCTGGGTGGGCACTCTGATGTACTTTGTGGGTATTGCCCTGATTTTGCTGGGTGCGTTGCTGGTGAATAAGATTGCCGGTCACAAAAATCGCAAGTCCTTCTTTATTATGGAGTTGCCCGAATATAAGGCACCTTCTTTCGAGCGAGCCTTTAAGGATATGTGCAGCCGTGGCTGGGCGTACATCGTCAAGGCGGGTACCATCATTCTGGCATGTAACACCATCGTGTTCATCATGCAGTCCTTCGACTGGAATTTCCAGTTGGTGGAGGAGGGGATGGAGAATACCTCCATTCTGGCTTCCATCGCAAATCCCGTGGCTGTGCTGCTGGTGCCCGTGGTGGGTATCACCGCATGGCAGCTCGCTGCCGCAGCAGTCACCGGTTTTATCGCCAAGGAGAATGTGGTAGGCACCCTGGCGGTGTGCTATGGCTTTGTGGTCAATGAGGATTTGGAAATGGTTGGCTCCGGCAGCGATGTTGCTGCCGCCATGGTGGGTATGACCAAGGTAGCAGCCCTGGCATATCTCATGTTCAATCTGTTCACGCCCCCTTGCTTTGCGGCATTGGGCGCTATGAACAGTGAGATCAAGCAGAAGAAGTGGTTCTGGGGCGGCATTGCCTTGCAGCTTTCCACCGGTTACTGCATTGGCTTTGTGGTCTACCAGATCGGCACATTTATCACGACCGGCGCTCTGGGCGCGGGATTTGTGGGAGGCGCGATCTTCCTGCTAGCCTTTGCCGCGGTGCTGGTGTGGCTGTGTGTCCGTTCCGACAAGCAGGTCAAGGCAGAATATGCCATGGCCGGAAAGAAGTAAAGTATGAATACTGTCGATTATATTCTGATTGCTGTAATTGCTGCCATTCTGGGTAGCGTGGCCTTCTACATTTATAAGGCCAAGAAAAGCGGTAAAAAGTGTATCGGCTGTCCGGATTCCGGAAGCTGCAGCGGCAAATGCAGCGGCTGCCAGGGATGCGGCATGTCGAAATAAAAATATTTCCTCCATTTTTGTGCGAATGCGGTGCTCTTTTTAGAGCACCGCATTTGTTTTTCATACTTTTCTGCTTTTTGGCAACAATAACACCGGAGGGATGGAAATGACGGAAAAAGAATACACAAAACTGGCGCAGGATATGCAGCCCAAATCCCCCGTGGTGAAGGACTGCTTCCATGCGTTTTGGATTGGCGGTCTGATCTGCCTGGTGGGACAATTGCTGCTTAATGGCTACGGGGCGCTGGGGATGGCAAAGGAGAATGCATCCACCGCTGCGTCCATGACATTGGTGGCATTGTCGGCTCTGTTGACGGGTTTGAGCTGGTACGATGATATGGCCAAGCACGCGGGGGCGGGGACACTGGTACCCATCACCGGCTTTGCCAATGCCATTGCTGCGCCGGCTGTAGAATATCAAACCGAGGGTTTCGTTTTGGGCGTGGCGGCAAAAATGTTTACCATTGCCGGCCCCGTTATTGTCTACGGCCTATCCGCCGGGGTGGTGTACGGGCTGATTTATTGGCTTTACACCAGTGTGATTTGAAAAAGTAGGGGGCTGCTTTGGCAGCCCCTATTTCTTGCGCAGATCCTCGGTCGCAATACACCTTCCACCGGAGAAAGCCCCTCAGAATTTTCTTTACAACAAAAAGCAGTTATGATATAATCAATGCATCATAAAAAGGAGGTATGATTATGGATAGAGCAATACTGAAGTCTGCTGCAAAGCAAGATATCAAGGGCAAAATTGGCATTCTTTTTGCCATTAGCCTGCTGATGAGCCTCATTTCCGGTGCGCTGGCAGGTATCCCCGTGCTGGGTACCATTGCAGGTCTGATTATTAGCGGTGGCTTTTCTTTGGCATCTGCCAATATTTATTTGGGCGTGAGCAGAGGCATAAAGCCCGAAATCGGTGATATGTTCGGCTATATGAAGCATTGTCTAACCGGCTTCTGCGCCACTTTCCTGATTGGTCTGTTTACCTTCCTGTGGAGCCTGCTGTTGTTCGTCCCCGGTATCATCAAGGCTTGCGCCTACTCCCAGACTATGTACATTCTGGCAGATGACCCCAGCATTGGCGCGATGGAAGCCATCAGCCGTTCCAAGGAGATGATGGAAGGCCATAAGATGGAGTACTTTGTGATGTGCCTGAGCTTCTTTGGTTGGGCAATTTTGGGTGCTTTCACCCTTGGTATCCTCTACATCTGGCTGATTCCCTACATGGAAACCACCTACGCAAACTTCCACAGAAGCCTCCAGGGCGAGTACATCGGATAATAAAAAACTACCGGCATCTCTTGCGAGATGCCGGTTTTCATTATTTCATGGCTTTTTGGGCTTCAATGCGGTCAAAATTGTGGATCCAGTCTGCCTTCAGGAAGTAGATGAGGAAGACGATGGAGCTTAAGGTCCAGGTGAGGGGATAGGCCCAGGAAACGGTGGTCAGCTTGGGGACAAACTGAACCGCAACGGTGATATAGCTCACGCGGATCAAACACCAGCAGGCCAGCATGGTGAACATGGGTACGGTGGCCTTGCCTGCGCCGCGCATGATGCCGGCGATGCAGTGAGAGAAGGCCAGCAGGCAGTAGAACAGGCAGATGGTGCGCATATGCTCCGTGCCGTAGGCGATGGCAGCCTCGGATTTTGCAAAGAAGCCGATCATCTGCGGGGCGAATACATACGACAGTACACCCACAACCTCTGCCATAATCAGCGAGCAGGCGATGCCGAAGCCCACACCCTTTTTCACCCGGTCATGCTGCTTGGCACCCAGATTTTGTCCCGTAAAGGTGCTCAGACTCTGGCTGAAGCACATCACCGGCAGGAAGGCGAAGCCCTCCAACTTGGAGTAAGCACCGCAGCCGTTGACGGCATCCGTGCCGAAAGCGAAGATGTTGGACTGGACTACCACATTGGCCAGCGCAATCACGGAATTCTGAACCGCAGACGGCAGACCGTAGCGGATGATCTCCTGCAGGCTCTGCCAATGGAATTTGATTTTCCGCAGATACAGCCGGGCAGACCCTTGGGAGCGCATCAGGTGGATGCAGCACAGCAGGGCGCTGATGCCTTGTGCAATGGTGGTTGCCAGCGCTGCAGAGCCAACACCGAAACCCATGACCCCCAAAAACAGCAAATCCAGGACAATATTGATGATGGTGGAGCAAATGAGATAGTACAGTGGATGCTTGCTGTCACCCACAGCATGGTGGATACCCACAAAAATATTGTACAGCACGGTGAAGATGGCGCCGCAGAAATAATAGCGGAAATAGGGGATGGAATATACCATCGTATCTTCGGGAGCGCCCATCCAGCGGAGAATCACGGGGGTGCAGGTGACACCGGCAATGGTCAGCGCCGTGCCGGTGCAAATGCCAAAGGCGATGGCGGTATGAATGGCTTTGCTGACGGCCTCGTCATTCTTCGCACCGTAATACCGGGCAATCACCACGCCGGCGCCCATGGCCAAACCGTTGAAGAAGCTGACCATCAGGAAAATCAAAGAACCGGAGCTGGAAACCGCACCCATGGCGTTGTCGTTAATGAAGAATCCAACACACCATGCATCAAAAGTATTATACAGCTGCTGGAATACCTGACCTAAGAATATGGGCAGAGCGAAGAGTAAAATCGCTTTCCAAATAGAACCCTCGGTCAAAGAAACTTTCTGTTGATTCAAAGCATAACACTTCTTTCTATATAGATATGGACATTATACCCTTGCCATAGTAAAAGGTCAAGAAGGATCGGTTATAATGCCTATAAAATTTGGGGCGCATCCGTAAGGATACGCCCCTGCGATCGTTTCGATTACACATTGAACAGGAAGTTGACGATGTCGCCATCCTTCATCACATATTCCTTGCCTTCGCTGCGAACCTTGCCCTGGCTCTTGGCATTTGCCATGGTGCCCAGTTCCTTCAGATCCTCAAAAGCGATGACTTCTGCACGGATGAAGCCGCGCTCAAAGTCGGTGTGGATCTTGCCGGCAGCCTGGGGTGCCTTGGTGCCACGCTTGATGGTCCATGCGCGGCATTCGTCGGTACCGGCGGTGAGGAAGGAGCACAGACCCAGCAGGGCGTAGCTGGCCTTGATCAGACGATCCAGACCGGATTCGGCAACACCCAGTTCCTCCATGAACATGGCCTTCTCCTCAGGATCGTCCAGTTCTGCAATATCTGCCTCCAGCTTGGCGCAGATGGGCAGCAGCTGGCTGCCTTCCGCATCGGCCAGAGCCTTGACAGCCATGTAGTGGCGGTTGCTCTCCGGCTCGTTGACCTCGTTTTCAGCCAGGTTGGCAACATAGATGGTCTTTTTCAGCGTCAGCAGATCGGAGGTGCCGATGAGGGCACGATCCTCTGCATCATCCGTGTAGGTGCGGGCCAGCTTGCCCTCGTTCAGGTGCTGCAGCAGACCGGTGAACAGTTCCACCTCGCGGGCGAACTTCTTGTCGCCGCCCTTCATGGCCTTCTGTGCCTTGTCAATGCGGCGCTCCACCATTTCGATGTCGGCCATCACCAATTCCAGATTGATGATGTCAATGTCACGCAGCGGATCGGTGCTGCCTTCCACATGGGTCACATTGCTGTCCTCGAAGCAGCGAACCACATGGACGATGGCATCGGTGGTGCGGATGTTGCTCAGGAACTTGTTGCCCAGACCTTCGCCCTTGCTAGCGCCCTTGACCAGACCTGCGATGTCCACGAATTCGATGACGGCAGGGGTGGTCTTCTTGGGGGAGTAGAAGTC
>JAGCMI010000095.1 GCA_017646545.1 Oscillospiraceae bacterium
AGCCGGCTGAAAGCCCTCGCCGTTCCCCGGGATGGTGAAGATGTGGTCATCGCCGCCGATACCATCGTGGTCTGCGAAGGAAAAGTGCTGGGCAAACCCAAGAGCGCGCAGCAGGCCCAGCAGATGCTATCCTTGCTCTCCGGACGGGATCATCAGGTGATGACCGGTGTGACGGTGCTGCGGGGAAGTGCGCAGCAGGTGTTCACGGAAGTGACGGACCTGCATTTCAGAGAGCTTAGCCAAAGGGAAATCCTGCGTTACATTGAAACGGGGGAACCCATGGATAAAGCAGGCGCTTACGGCATTCAGGGCGGCGCAGCACTGTTTTGTGAGAAAATGTCCGGCGATTATTACAATGTGATGGGTCTGCCGGTGTGCCGGCTGGGGCAGGTGCTGAAAGCTATGGCTCCGGATATGATGGGAGAAGAGGCATGAGACATTATTTTTCTACCCGCATCAAGGTGGTGCTGGCGCTGGCGGTGGTGCTGGCGATCCTGCTGGGTGTGGTAGGTAGCCTGACGGGAAAAGCGGTGCCCAGCGGTTTTCTGCAGACCATGCTCACACCGCTGCGCTCCGGTGCCTATGCACTGACGGGACAAGCCCAGCGGCTTTACAACTACATCTACAATTACGATGCGCTGGTGGCGGAAAACGAGTCGCTGAAACAGCAATTGTCCCAGTGGCAGGAAAATTCCCGGGAGGCAGATTCTCTGGCGCGGGAAAATGAGCGACTGCGTCAGCTGCTGAAGCTGATGGAGGCCAATCCGGAATATAGACCGGTGGATGCCTATGTAATCGCCCGCAGTTCCAACGACTGGACCAGTACCGTGACCATCAATCGTGGCTCCGATGCCGGTATCACCGTGGGCATGTGCGCCATCACAGCCAATGGCGAAGTGGTGGGCATCGTGACGGAGGTGGGCAGCAATTATGCTGTGGTCAAGACGGTGCTGGACTCCTCTTTGGAAGTCAGCGCCAATATTGCTTCCTCCGGCTATTCCGGTGTGGTCACCGGCTGCTATACCAGCGGTCACAGAGATATGCTGCGGATGGACTACCTCAGCAGCAGCGCCATCATCCGTACCCAGGATCAGGTGGTGACGGCCGGTTCTACCCATTATCCCAGAAATTTGATTTTGGGTTATGTGGTGGATGCAGGTTTCGATGACATTGGGGTGGCAAAGTATGCGATTTTGAAGCCTGCGGCCGATATTGCCAATTTGGAGCAGGTATTTATTATGACGGAGTATCATCAAGAATGAAATTATTCACCCGGAAAAGTGAGTTCCGCCCGGACCGGGAGGGGACAGGACAATTAAATAAACTTTGGCCCACCCCCAAGCAGCAGCTGCTGGCGGTGCGGTGGATCCTGTTTTCTGCGGTGTGTCTGGTGGGACTGCTGGCGCAGGATGTGCTGCTGTACCGCATCAATGTGATGGGTGGCTGCACCGATGTGGTGCCGTGCCTGATTTTGATGGTGGCGGTGCTGCAGGGCGCGGAAAGCGGCAGTGTATTCACCCTCATTATGTCGGTGCTGTACTTTTTCTCCGGTTCGTCACCGGGATTCCATGTGATTCCCATGCTGACAGCGGTGACGGTGTTTGTGGTGATCTTCCGGCAGGCCTTTTTGCGGCAGGGCTTTTTTACGCTGCTGTTTTGCGCAGCGATGGGCATGCTGCTGTATGAAATGGGAATGTTTGCCGTCAGTCTGTTCCTGAAACTGACGGTGGCAGCCCGGGCAGGGGCAGCGGTAGCCACCGCGCTGATCACGGTGGCGGCGGTTCAGGTTGCTTACCCGGTGATGATGAGCATCGGAAAGCTGGGAGGCGAAACATGGAAAGAATAACCAAACTCCGGTCGGTGTGGCTGCTGGTGATTGTGGCAACGATTTTGAGTTTGTTTGCAATCAAGCTTTACTCCATGCAGGTGACGGATGCTGACATCAACGGCGATAACACCACCACTTATATCATGCGCACCCGTGTCCGTGCCGCCCGTGGCGACATTCTGGACACCAACGGCAATAAACTGGTGACCAACCGCGCCAGTTATGATTTACATATTAACCATTATGTCATGCTCCAGGCCAGCGATACCAACGCCCGGCTGCTGGAGCTGGCCAAGACCTGCCGGGCGTTGGGGGTCAGCTATGCGGATAATTTCCCGGTGACCTTTGAAAAGCCTTTTACCTACACGCTGGATCAGCAGAACAGCGCGTGGAAGGGTTATTTCCAGAAATTTCTGGTGAACCGTGACAATATGGACTCGGATATCACCGCCCCCTTGCTGATTCAGGAATTGCGCAACAGTTACCGCATTCCGGAGGATTGGAGCGATGAAGATGCCCGTATGGTCATTGGTTTGCGGTATGAGCTGACCTTGAGAAACGGTGTGACCAATCTGCCTACCTATGTGCTGCTGGAGGATGCTTCTGAGGAAGTGCTCACCGCCATTTTGGCCCTGGATGTGCCGGGTATGACGGTGGAGGCTTCTGCGGTTCGGGAATACAGCACCCAGTATGCGGCCCATATTCTGGGTTATATCGGCGCCATGAATGCCGACCAATGGGAATATTACAAGACCCAGGACGGCTATGCCATGGATGCGCTGGTGGGTCAAAGCGGTCTGGAAAAGGCATTTGAGTCCTATCTGCACGGCGTTGACGGTATCCGCATCGACCGGGTTACCAAAGACGGTGTGGTGGTGGAAAGCTACTATGAAGTGCAGCCCCAATCCGGCAACAATGTGGAAGTTTCCATTGACCTTCTGCTGCAGATGGCGGCGGAGGATACGCTGGCACAGGTGATGGAAGAAGCACGGGAACTTGGCCGGGCTGCTGAGGGCGGCGCGGTGGTGGCGATGGATGTAAAGACGGGCCAGATTCTGGCCTGCGGCAGCTACCCGACTTTCAATCTGGCCACCTATTTTGAGGATTACGAGCAGCTGGTCAGCACCGATTATAACCCCCTGCTGAACCGGGCATTGACATCTGCCTACGCGCCCGGCTCCACCTATAAGGTGTCCATGCTGGTGGCGGCGGCCAATGCCGGGGTGGTAGACCGGAATGATACAGTAACAGACCTGCGCAGCTACAAAATCCCCGGCTATTCCAAGGGCGTTGCCTGCAACAACCACAAAAGCTTCGGAACCATCGGTCTGGACGCTATGGAGGCGCTGATGGGCTCCTGCAACTATTTCTTCTGCGAACTGGCCAATCGGATGAACATCAGCCAAATTGACGAAACCGCCAAGCTCTTGGGATTGGGAGAACGGACCGGCGTGGAACTGACGGAGTCGGCAGGCTATCGCTCCAATGAAGCGACGCTGCTGGCGCTGCAAAACCGGAAATGGAGTATGTTTGAGCAGCTGCAGGTGAGCATCGGCCAGTCGGTCAATGCCTTTACACCCATTCAGCTTGCTTCCTATGCCAGCACCCTGGCCAATGCCGGTACCCGTTATAAGGCCACATTCCTGAGCCGGGTGGTGTCCTCGGATTACCGGGATCTGATTTCGCAAAATCAGCCCCAGGTGCTCAGCACCATTACAATCAGCCAGGAGGCCCAGTATATGTACCTGGAGGGCATGAAGCTGGTGGCCAGCAGCTCCTACGGTACGGCCTACAGCACCTTCAAGAATTATCCCATTGCGGTGGCTGCCAAGACCGGTAGTGCCCAGCACGGTGGCGAAGGACCGCTGAACGGCGCCTTTATCTGCTTTGCTCCCGCCCATGACCCCCAGATCGCCATTGCGGTCTTTGGCGAGAAAATTGGTGGCGGTAGCTATCTGGCGCCCGTTGCCAAGGCGATTTTGGATGCCTATTTTGGCCTGAACACCGGCGATGTGGACAATTATGAAAATCAACTGAATTGATGCAAAAGGGCGTGGAGCAATCCACGCCCTTAAAAATTGGAGTTTATTGGGTAGCTTAACGCGGTCAGTTTTCAATTTGCGCCTTCGGCAAGACAAACTGAAAATTGTCCGGCAAAATGGGGCGGAGTATGCTTTACATTCGCCGCCTGTAATGGTATACTAAAGGGTAAGAAGAAATTGCGGGAGTCGTGTTGCTATGCTGAACAAACTGCAGGCGGTGGTTGGCCGCTATGAGGAGCTGTGCGCCAAATCGGAGCAGCCGGATTTTTATGCAGATCCGTCCAAAGCAGCCAAGCTGCTGCGGGAAAAGAATGATTTAGAGCCCATTGTGGAATGTTTTCAGCGCTACCGTGAGGCCCTGCAGGAGATGGCCGATGCCCAGGAATTGATGGGTGATCCGGAAATGAAGGCCTTTTGCCAGGAAACTTTCACAGAGGCCAAGGCCCGAAGCGAGGAACTTTATCGCCAGCTGCAGCTGCTGCTTCTGCCGAAAGACCCCAATGACGAAAAGAATGTCATTATGGAGATCCGAGGCGGTGTGGGCGGTGAGGAAAGCGCGCTGTTTGCCCACAGCTTGTTCCGGATGTACAGCATGTATGCCGCCCAAAAGGGCTGGAGCATTGAACTGATGAATTACAGCGAAACGGAACTGGGCGGCGTGAAGGAAGCGGACTTTATCATCAGCGGCCGGGGCGCTTATTCCAGACTCAAATATGAGTCCGGTGTCCACCGTGTGCAGCGTGTGCCGGAAACAGAATCCGGTGGCCGGGTGCATACTTCCACCGCCACCGTGGCGGTGCTGCCGGAGATGGAGGAGGCCAATGTGCAGATCAATCCTGCCGACATCGAGATGCAGGTCTACAGAGCCTCCGGCGCAGGCGGTCAGCACGTGAACAAAACCTCCTCTGCGGTGCGGTTGATCCACAAGCCCAGCGGCATTGTGGTGGCTTGTCAGGAGGAACGCAGCCAGCTGCAGAACCGGGAAAAATGTATGCGGATGCTCGCCTCCAAACTCTATGAGATCGAGCAGGAGCGCATCGACTCGGAGCATGGTGGGCTGCGCCGCAGCCAGGTCGGAACCGGTATGCGCAATGTGCGGATCCGCACCTATAATTTCCCCCAGGGCCGTGTGACGGATCACCGGATCGGATTGACCCTGTATAAAATCGACGCGGTGATGGACGGTGGCATTGATGAGATCATTGATGGCCTTGCCACCGCAGATCAAGCGGAAAAGTTGAAAAATAGCCAGTAATTGGCAGAAAAACCGGAGGTTACACATATGAAAATTGCCATTGTTACCGGCGCATCCTCCGGTATGGGACGCCAGTTTGTGCTGCAGTTGTCCCGCTATGTTCAGGTGGATGAAATCTGGGCAATTGCCCGTCGGGAGGATGCCCTCAAGAGCCTCAAGACCCAGGTGCCCGTCCGTGCGGTGGCATTGGATCTGCTGGACAGCAGCAGTTTTGAGCGGTTTTCCGCTTTGCTGGCGGAAGAAAAGCCGGATGTGAAACTACTGGTGAATGCGGCAGGCTTCGGTAAGTTCGGCACCTATCATAAGATCCCCGTGGAAGAGGAATGCCGCATGATCGACCTCAACTGCAAGGCGCTGGTGCTGATGACCCGGCTGGTGCTGCCCTATATGAAAGAAGGCAGCCATGTGCTGCAGCTGGACAGCTTGTCCGCCTTTCAGCCGGTGCCTTATCTGACCACCTATGGCGCAACCAAATCCTTTGTGCTCAGCTATAGCCGGGGCATGAACCGGGAGCTGAAACCCCGTGGCATCCGCATGATGGCCATGAATCCCGGCTGGGTCAAGACGGAATTCTTTAACCATGCCATGCAGACCAATGCTGACGCAGAGGTGCAGTATTTTAACCCCTTGTGGGAGGCGGAAGATGTGGTGGCCACGGGCTTGAGGGATCTGTATAAGACCAAAAAGGACTACTCCGTCCACGGATTTTCTATTCGAATGCAGGTGCGGCTGGTGAAACTGCTGCCCCACAGCATCGTGATGAATATTTGGCTGAAACAGCAGAAAAAAGCAAAGAATAATACGGGGCTGACCACCAAGTGATCGGCCTTTTACCGAGGGATATGCTATGATCTTTTTGACCAATTCTCCGCACGAAACGGAGGCGGTGGGAGAGCGTCTGGGGCAGGTGCTGCCAGCCGGCGCGGTGATTGCCTATCGGGGAGATCTGGGAGCAGGAAAAACCGCCTTTACCCGGGGACTTGCCCGGGGATTGGGCTATGGGGAACCGGTGACCAGTCCTACCTACACCATCGTCAATGAATATTTGGGCGGCCGGCTGCCGCTGTTCCATTTTGATATGTACCGTCTGCGCTCATCCGATGATCTTTGGGACATCGGCTGGGAGGATTATCTGGATCGGGGCGGTGTGTGCGCAGTGGAATGGAGCGAGAATGTGGCCGACGCATTGGAAGATCCCATTATGATCACCATTGAAAAGCTGGGGGAAGATACCCGGCAGATTACAATCGAAGGGGGCGAAACACTTGCTGATTTTAGCCTTTGAGACCTCTGCAAAAGCAGCCGGTGTTGCCTTGCATGATGGCAGCAAGCTGCTGGCAGAAAGCTATCAGAATACCGGCCTGACCCACAGCCAGACCCTGATGGTCATGGCGGAAGATCTGCTGAAGCAGTGCTCTTTGACGGTGCAGGATGTGACCCATGTGGCGGTGGCGGCAGGTCCCGGCAGTTTCACCGGTGTGCGCATCGGTGTGGCGGCAGCCAAGGGCTTTGCGTGGGGCGGGGAACTGCCCTGCGTGGGTGTGTCCACGCTGGAAGCCATGGCACGGAATCTGGGGGTATATGAGGGCACGGTGTGCGCGGTGATGGATGCCCGTCGCAGTCAGGTGTATAACGGCTTGTTTACTGTCCGTGGGGGCATGCTGGAGCGCAGCAGCGAAGATCGCGCCATTGCGCTGGCGGATCTGAAGCAGGAGCTGAAGGCGCTGGAAGGCCCCATCTATCTGGTGGGTGACGGTGCCAATCTGACCTACAATACCTTATCTTCCGAAATCCCCAATTTGATTCTGCCTCCGGAGCATCGGCTCCATCAGCGCGGTGCCGGTGTGGCGCTGGCAGCGCTGGAAAAAATCGCCGCCGGAGAAATCACCGACGGTGCAGCTTTGGAACCCAATTACCTCCGCCTGAGTCAGGCAGAGCGTGAAAAAATAGAGAAAGAAAACAAGAAATAAAGGAGATATATAAAATGGCGAATGTTCACATTATGGATCATCCTCTGGTACATCACAAGCTGGCAGTTCTGCGCAGCAAGGACACCCCCGTTAAGGAATTCCGTGAGCTGATCAGCGAGATTGCCGGTCTTATGTGCTATGAGGCTACCCGCAATCTGCCCACCGAGGAAGTGATGGTGCAGACCCCCATCACCACCGCCAAGTGCCGGATGCTTGCCGGTAAGAAGCTGGCCATTGTTCCCATTCTCCGGGCCGGTCTGGGCATGGTGGACTCCATGGTGGATCTGATCCCCTCTGCAAAGATCGGCCATATCGGTTTGTACCGTGATCCCGAGACCCATGAGCCTGTGGAATACTATTGCAAGCTGCCTGAGGATATTGAAAACCGTGTCACCTTCGTGGTTGATCCCATGCTGGCCACCGGCGGCAGCGCTGTGGCTGCCATCGACTTCCTGAAGAAGCACGGCTGCAAGAACATCATCATGATGAACATCATCGGCTGCCCCGAGGGCATCAAGACCGTCCAGGATGCCCATCCCGATGTGGATCTGTATCTGGCTG
>JAGCMI010000013.1 GCA_017646545.1 Oscillospiraceae bacterium
ATCTTCTTTGCGATGTCACGGGCCAGCAGGATCATGTTGTCCTCGGTGACCACCTCGGGCTTGACCATGATGCGAACCTCACGGCCTGCCTGGATGGCGTAAGCCTTGTCAACGCCGGGGTAGGAACCGGTCAGCTCCTCCAGCTTCTGCAGACGGCGGATGTAGTTTTCCACATTCTCGCGTCTTGCGCCGGGACGGGCAGCGGACACGGCATCAGCAGCCTGCACCAGCACAGCGATGACGGTCTTGGGTTCCACATCGCCATGGTGTGCCTCGATGGCATTGACGATGACGGGATTTTCCTTGTACTTTCTGGCAAGATCGGCGCCCAGCTGGATGTGGCTGCCCTCGACCTCGTGGTCGATGGACTTGCCCAGGTCATGCAGCAGACCGGCGCGCTTTGCCATGGCCACATCCACGCCCAGTTCGGCGGCCATCAGACCGGCGATGTGGGAAACTTCGATGGAGTGGTTCAGCACATTCTGGCCATAAGAAGTACGGTACTTCTGACGACCCAGAATCTTGATCAGCTCGGGGTTGAGGTTGTGCACACCGGTTTCGTAGCAGGCGCGCTCACCCTCTTCACGGATGATGCGATCCACTTCGCGGCGTGCCTTTTCCACCATGTCCTCAATGCGGGTGGGGTGGATACGGCCGTCAACGATCAGCTTTTCCAGAGCCAGTCTTGCCACCTCGCGGCGGACGGGATCGAAGCTGGAAACGGTGATTGCCTCGGGGGTATCATCGATGATCAGATCCACACCGGTGATGGTTTCCAAAGTGCGGATGTTGCGGCCTTCACGGCCAATGATGCGGCCCTTCATTTCATCGTTGGGCAGGGGAACCACGGAAACGGTGGCTTCCGCAGCGTGATCAGCAGCGCAGCGCTGGATGGCGATGGCGATGATCTCACGAGCCTTATCGTCGGCTTCGTCCTTCATCTGCTGCTCGATCTCTTTGATCTTCATGGCGGTTTCGTGGCGGACTTCCTCCTCCACGCTGTCCAGCAGGTGCTGCTTGGCCTGTTCCTGGGTCAGACCGGAGATGACTTCCAGTGCCTTCAACTGAGCGGACTTTGCAGCCTCGGCTTCGGCCTGGGTTTCTGCCACTTTCTGCAGCTTCTTGGCCAGTTCCTCTTCCTTCTTTTCAAAGGCTTCGGTCTTCTTGTCCAAGGTGGCTTCCTTCTGTTCCAGACGGCGCTCCTGCTTGCTCAGCTCCGCCTGGCGCTCCTTTACTTCCTTTTCGTACTCAGTGCGGGATCTATGGATCTCTTCCTTCGCTTCCAGCAGCATTTCCTTGGTCTTGTTCTCGCTCTTGCGGAAACCTTCGTTGACGATACGGGTGGCTTCCTCTTCGGCGCTGGTGATTCGCTTCTTGGCCTCCTTATCCTTCAGACCGTAAATGACAAATCCCAGAACAATACCCACGACTGCTGCAACAACAATCAGAATATAATGATACAATTCCATAATATCTGCAACGCACCTCCTTCATTAGAATTGGCAAAGGCTGAAGGGGTGGCCGCGAAAAATGGCCCTATGCAGTTTCATTGGCAAAAACTGCCGTAAATGGCAGGAAAAAATGCAAAATCAACGCCACAAGGCGCGCGGTTCGCTGCTTCGAACCGATCTGTCGCGAAAACCCCGGCTTTTGCCGGTTATCATGAAACGCTCAAACAGCCCATACTGCCTCAGCGTACACCATACCGCATATTATTTTACTGATGACGGGGAGGAAAGTCAAGCCAATTTACACAAAAATATTAAAATTGGGTGGTGGTATTTTGGCGATGAAAATCAAAAAATATGAAAAAAACTTTCTCTGGGGGGATTGCACCATGGAAATATTGCACAAAAGTGGTGAAAATGGGGAAAAATGCGGAGAAAACAAAACTATTTCGTGATTTTAAGAAAAGGCTTCGTGAATATATTTAATGGTTATATAACCATATAACGCAATCAAAAAGACACAAAAATAAGAAAAACCGGCATAAAAGAGGCAAAACGGATTATTTTCCATCAAAAAATGTGAATTTGCTGCTAATCTTCGTAAAAATCGGAACAAAAGCAGGAGAAGCCGCTGTTTTTTATTCATTCTGTGAATTGACGCAGAGGCATTATTTTGTTATTATATTGTCACAACCCAACCAAAACGGAAGGAGGATGATTCATGAACTGGGAAGTGATCGGTTGGTTTTGTCTGATGGTGGGCTTTCTGATTGTGGAAGCGTCCTGCCCCTTTCATCTGGTGAGCCTATGGTTTGCCGGCGGTTCGCTGCTGGCGATGATCGCAGCTTTGCTGGATGCAGGCGTGGGACTTCAGGTGGGACTTTTTGCAGTGGTATCCGTGGTGCTGCTGGCAGCGCTGCGCCCCTTCCTGAAAAAGTTTATCACCCCCAAGCTGGTCAAAACCAATATAGATGCCATCATTGGCGCGGAGGGCTATGTCACCGCAGCCATTGATAACCTTGCCGCTACCGGTCAGGTGAAGCTGGGCGGCATGGAATGGACCGCCCGCAGCAGCGCCGGAGATGCGATTGCCGCAGGCACACTTGTGAAAGTGGATAAGATCGAAGGTGTGAAGGTTTTTGTTACCCCGGTGCGAGAGAAAGTAGGAAACTAACATGATACGCCTGCTTGTGTGTATTTCGGCGCTGTTGCTGGGTGGATACGGATACCTCTCCATCCGCCATCCGGAGGATGCCATTTATTTAGCAAATTTTATGCGGTTCAAAGACTTTGAACCCTCGGAAGCCTACATCCGCTGGACGCGGGTCGGCGGTGTAGTGTACATCGTGCTGGCCGTGCTCGTAATCGTGGGAGCATTTGTAGCTCTCTAAATCAAAAAGTATTTTATTTTATAGGAGGATAAATTTATGCCGTTCATTCTTGCAGCCGTTGCCATCGTTGTGGTGATCGTGATCGCCAACATTTACATCGTCCAGCAGGGCCGTGCCTATGTCATCGAGCGTCTGGGTGCATTCCAGGCCGTTCAGGGTGTGGGCATGCACTTCAAGTTCCCCTTCATTGACCGCATCGCAAAGCGCGTTTCCCTGAAGGAGCAGGTTCTGGACTATCCCCCCCAGCCCGTGATTACCAAGGATAATGTCACCATGCAGATCGATACCGTCGTTTACTTCCAGATCACCGACCCCAAGCTGTATGCCTATGGTGTGGAGCAGCCCATGGCCGCGATGGAGACTTTGACCGCCACCACCC
>JAGCMI010000096.1 GCA_017646545.1 Oscillospiraceae bacterium
ACTTGGGCAGGGGGGTGTAGGTAGCATCGGGCAGCAGCATGTCCATCAGCTTGGTGAAGCTGATCTCTGCGCAGTAAACCTCGCAATCCATACCATAATTGGCAGCAACCAGAGGATGGATTTGACCCATGTAACCCAAGACCACACCATCCATGCTGACTTCGGCGCAGCGACCGGGGTGGAAGGAAGGATTGGTAGTGACTGCGGAATAAGATGCCTTCTTGGTGCGCAGTGCAGCGAAAATTGCTTCCAGTTCACCCTTCAAGGTGAAGAAGTTTTCCTTTGCGCCGTAGGTGCCCAGTACCAGCATCTTAGGCTCCTGAGGCAGTGCCTCACCGGGGGTGGGCAGATAAACCTTGGCAATCTCATACATACGGGCAGATTTGTTATGATATGCATAGTTTCTGCCCAGAATTTCCAGCATGGAAGGCAGCACAACGGTGCGCATCACGGAAGTATCTTCGCCCAAAGGATTCTGAATCTTCATAGTGTTACGCAGGGGAGAATCCTGAAGAACACGAATCTGATCCAAGCTGGCAGGGGATACAAAGGAGTAGGTGATGATCTCGTTGTAGCCCATAGCGCGGCACTGACGGCCAGCCTTGGCCTCCAGTTCCATATGAGCGGTGTAGCCACCCTGAGTACCGGTTTTCAGATCGGTGATGGGGATCTCGTTGTAACCATAGGTTCTGGCCACTTCTTCAGCGATGTCAGCCATGTGATTCAGGTCGGGGCGGAAGGAGGGAACCAGAATCTGGTTGCCTTCCACGGGGATCTCCAAACGCTTCAGATAGGAAATCATGGTTTCCTCGGAGATCTCGGTGCCCAGCAGACGATTGATCTTTTCAGGCTCCAGTGTAACCGTGTGAGGCTGAGGAACGAAGTTGATGATGTCAATAATGCCATCCATCACATCACCGCACTGCAGCAGCTCCACCAATTCGCAGGCGCGTTGCACGGCGGGCAGAGTCATCATGGGGTCAATGTTCTTTTCGAACTTGCCGGATGCATCGGTACGCATGCCCAGCGCCAAGGCAGTCTGACGGATGGAAGTGCCATTAAAGTTGGCGGATTCAAAGACCACGGTCACGGTATCGTCCTTGATCTCGGAGTTTTCACCGCCCATGATGCCTGCAAGACCGATGGGCTTGCATTCGTCAGCGATCACCAGCATACCGGGCTTGAGAATACGCAGATTGCCGTCCAAAGTGGTCAGGGTTTCGCCTTCTTCGGCCTCGCGGACAATGATCTTGCTGTCGCCCACATAGCGATAGTCGAATGCGTGCATGGGCTGACCGTACTCCAACATGACATAGTTGGTGATGTCAACGATATTGTTGATGGGGCGCACACCGTTGGCGCGCAGGCGCTGACGCAGCCACTTGGGAGAGGGGCCAATCTTTACATTGGTTACCATGCGGGCGGTGTAGCGGTTGCACAGATGCTCTGCGGGAACTTCCACATCAAGATGTTCATAAATAGAACCGGATTCACTGCCGGCAACTACGGGCTCGTGATGACGCATGGGCATGTCAAAAGCGGCAGCAGCTTCTCTCGCCAGACCGATGATAGAGTAGCAGTCGGGGCGGTTGTTGGTGATTTCAAAATCGACGATGGTGTCATCATTGCCGATGACCTTGTTGATATCATCGCCGATGGCGCAATCTTCCTCGATGATGAAGATACCGTCTTCGATGGCATAGGGGAAGTCAGAGGTACTCAATCCCAGTTCTTCCAGACCGCAGAGCATACCGTTGGACTTGACACCGCGCAGCTTACCCTTGGTGATGTGTACACCGCCGGGCAGCCAGGAGTTGTGACGGGCAACGGGAACCAGATCGCCTTCCTTCACATTCTGTGCGCCGGTGACGATCTGCACAGGCTCATCGGAGCCGTCGTCAATCTGGCAGACCCACATGTGATCAGAATTCTCGTGGCGAACGATGCTCAGCACCTTGCCGACAACAACATTTTTGATCTCGCTGTCCAGACGCTCATAAGTTTCCACCTTCTGGCCGAAGATGGTCATGGTTTCAACAAACTCCTTGTCGGAGATATTGGACAGGTCCACAAATTCTTCGTGGAGCCATTTTCTGTTCAGTTTCATGTTATTGCCTCCTTAGAACTGGTTGAGGAATCGGACATCGTTGTCGAAGATCAAACGCAGGTCGTTGATCTTCATGCGGCCCATGGCCATACGCTCCAGACCCATGCCAAATGCAAAACCGGAATACTTCTCCGGATCAATGCCGCAGCCGGAGAGCACGTTGGGATGCACCATACCGGCGCCCAGCAGTTCGATCCAGCCCTCGCCGTGGCAGGTGGAGCCGGTGGCGCCATTGACCTCACCGGTGCCGTGGCACTTGTGGCACTGCATATCCATTTCGCAGCTGGGCTCGGTGAAGGGGAAGTGGTGGGGGCGGAAACGCATCTGTGCGTCCTGACCATAGATCTGACGCATGACCTTTACAAGTGCGCCCTTCAGCTGACCCATGGTGATATCCTCGGCCACGACCAGACCCTCGATCTGGTGGAACATGGGGGAGTGGGTCGCATCAGCTTCGTCCTTACGGAACACACGGCCGGGAGCCAACACGCAGATGGGGGGCTCCATCTTCTCCATGGCGCGAACCTGCATGGAGCTGGTCTGGGTACGCAGCAGCACGGAGTCATCATCGGTAAAGTAGAAGGTGTCGCTGCGGTCGCGGGCGGGGTGACCTTCTTCGGTGTTCAGACGGGTGAAATTGTAGTCGGACAGTTCTACTTCGGGACCTTCGATGATCTGATAGCCCATGCCAACAAACATTTCCTTGATCTGCTGCAGCACCTGATTCATGGGGTGCTGATGGCCTACTGCAACAGTCTGGCCGGGGATGGTAACATCAATGGCTTCAGCAGCCAGCTTAGCTTCCAGCACCTTGGCATTAATGGTTGCCTTACACTCTTCCAGCTTCGCTTCAATCTCAGCACGGACAGAGTTTGCGAGCTGACCCATAACAGGACGCTCCTCGGCAGACAGCTTACCCATCTGCTTCAGCACGGCAGTCAATTCACCCTTTTTGCCTAAGTAGCGAACACGAAGTTCGTCCAACGCAGCAGGGGAGTCAGCTTCATTCAAAGCTGCCATAGCTGCCAGTTTAATTTGCTCTAACTGATTCTTC
>JAGCMI010000097.1 GCA_017646545.1 Oscillospiraceae bacterium
CGAGGGCTCCACATTGTCGATGTAAAGCCGGCACTGGCCGGTGGGCAGGCGGAAGTTATAATCGGTGGTGATGAAGGAAACCACGATGTTCATGGCAGAACCGGCGGTGACCAACGTATCGGCTGCGTTGTAAATGGCTTCCTTGCGGTCGCCGGTAAATACGATCCGGTCTGTGGTGGGCATGGTGAAATCGTCAAATACCACTTCGTCAAAACCCAGGGACTTCAGTTCTCGCATAATGTTGCACAGACGGGTCAGCACGGTTTGCTTGGTGGGGTTGAGCCAGTAGCAGCGGTCGGAATCCGTCCACAGATAGCCTTCGGGCACGGCCAGGCCGCAGGAGGTATTGTCCAGGGCGTAGTAGTAATCCCGGAAAGCGGGCATACGGCCGATGAGATACAGATCGCTTTCCGCAAGCCAGGCCAGTAAACTGTCCATTTTTTGCAGATTTGCGGCGCTGGTGGCCTTGCCGTATTGGGAGGTGTAGTAGCGAGTGCCCCAGTAATTGGCCAACTGGATCATAACTGCCGTGCCTGCCGGCAACTGCTCTAACTGCTGGCGAACGCCTTCGGGGTCGTTTTGAACCGTTTTGGCGTCCATATAATAGCCCACCAGGGGCGTGCTTTCCGGTTCGTCGGGAAGATCGGGCATGTCCGGAATATCCGGATCATCCGGAATGGTGGGATCAATAGGTGTATCCGGCGGTAGGGTCACCGTAGGTTCTTCCGGGTACTCGATGGAAATTTGGCCCTTATCGGGGCGTTGGGGGATCATGGCGCTGGCAGAGGGCTCTTGCAGATTGAAGTCAAATCGCACACCTTCGGGGGTGTACACCACAAATCGCTGCAGCCAAATCAGCCAGCACACCGCCGCCACCAATAATATCACCAAAACCGTCAGCAGGGTGGGGAAGATCCGGGCCAAAAATTGCCGGGTCTTATAGGAAAAGAACATAGATTAACTCCTTCGTGTGAGGCAAAGGCTGCGCCAATCCTCTTTGGCGTGAACGGCTCGGATGCACAGACCTACCCGTTCCAGGGCGGCAGTTACATCGTCCAGGCGGGTGTCCAGGATGCCGGAGCACAGCAAATAGCTGTTTTCCGTCAGGAAATGGGGCAGCACCGGGGCTAAGCCGATGATCACATCGGCCACGATGTTTACCAGCACAATATCATAGGTGTCCCCAGCCAGGCGCTCCATCATAGCCTTATCCTCGGTGACATTGCCGGTGAGGGCAGTGAATTCCGGGGCGGAAAAACCATTGTAGGCGGCATTTTCCCGGGCAATGTCCTCGGCCTTGGGGTCGATGTCCACGCCGATGGCTTTGCCAGCACCCAGCCGGAGGGCTGCGATGGACAAAATGCCGCTGCCGCTGCCCAAATCCAGGCAGTTACAGCCGGGGCGCACCAAATCCTCCATAAATTCCATCACCATCTGGGTGGAGGGATGGGCGCCGGTGCCGAAGGTCAGGCCAGGATCCAGGATCACCTTCTGCCGGTCGGTTTCCATATCCGCCTGCCAGTAGGGCAGCACCACCAGCTTTTGACCGATGGGCTGGGGCGGATAATTTTCTTTCCAGCTTTCTTCCCAATCCGTGTCCGGCAAAGGTTTGGTGGTCAGCTCCAGGCTGCCCCAGCCGGTGTGGGTCTGCCGCAGATGCTCCAGCGTGGACTTCAAATGCTGCAAACCTGCGGAATCGGTGGTTTCCAGATACAGCTTAATGCAGGAAAGACCCTGCAGCTTCTCCTGCAAGGTTTCGTCAATATAATCCCAGTAGGCACGATTGTCCTCCAGGAAATTTTCAAACTCCGCCTGATCCTCCAGCACAAGATCGGAATAACCGGCTGCGGTCAATGCCGCAGCCACATCCTCAATGCTGGAAGAAAGGGTAGAAACTGTCAATTCAAGCCATGCCATAGCCATACCTCCCCATGATCATGCATCTATTGTATCGCAAAAATCCCAATATGGCAATTGCTATTTTCGGAGAAATGCTATATAATAAAAGATAATCATTTTTTAGATGTAAATTGTTGTTTATGCGCACGCCCTTGCCCCCCGCACTTGTGAGGGGGGTGCCCCGCAAGGGGCAGGGGGAGCAAAAAAGGAACTCCCCCAGTCAAAAATCGGTTCCGAAGAGCCGATTTTTGCCAGCCCCCTCTTAAAAGCGGGGGCCGAGATTGCGCCCCTTTGGGGCGCTCGGCGGCAGCAAGCCGCCGCCCTACGATCGTAGCGTAAACAACAATTTACAAAACCAAGGCAGGTGAACATGGTGACATCCCAGGATTATATCGGCGTATTTGACTCCGGCGTGGGCGGGTTAAGCGTCCTGCGGCATTTACGCAAGCTGCTTCCCCAGGAAAACTACATCTATTATGGCGATGGCGCCAACGCCCCCTATGGCAATCGCTCCACGCAGCAGGTGCGTCAGCTTACCTTGGCGGCAGCGGAACATATGCTGGCAAACTGGAATTTGAAGGCGCTTGTGGTGGCTTGCAACACCGCTACGGCGGCGGCCATCGGCCTTTTGCGGGAAAAATACCCGGATCTGATCGTCATCGGCATCGAGCCGGCGCTGAAATTGGCGGC
>JAGCMI010000098.1 GCA_017646545.1 Oscillospiraceae bacterium
AAAAAGCATTTGACAAATTCAATTTGTCAAACAGATAAAAACCAGCCGCCTCCTTTAGAGGCGGCTGGTTTGTTTGCACGCAGGGAGGCGTTAATAGAAAATTCACTTTACAGATCCGCGTTTTTCCTGTACTATATTACCGCAAGAATGAGAAGAAACCCAAAATCCGGAGGAAAACCATGAAAAAACTTTCTATTATTGTTATTTTTTCCCTGCTGGTGGCTCTGCTGGCCGGCTGTGTCGCCACCCCCGTGGTGATTTGCACCTGCCCCACCGGTGGAGAGGCCACCCAGCCCACCGTCCCCGTGGAGGGCGCGGTCAAGACCGGTCTTGCCATCGTCACCAATCTCCGCGACAGCAAAAATGCAGAATTGGCCAAGTTCGATGTGACGCTGGTTGCGGTTCTGGTGGACGATCAGGGTGTGATCGTTGACTGCGTCATCGACAGCATCGGCGCAGACGTCACATTTGATGCCACCGGCACCATCACCTCTGCATTGTCCGAAGACGTGGCCACCAAAAACGAACTGGGCGACAGCTACAACATGGTAGGCTATGGCGGCGCCAAGTATGAATGGTACCAGCAGGCTGATGCGCTGGCAAAGTTTGCTCTGGGCAAGACCGCAGAGGAACTGAAAAACGGTGCCATCGATGAAACCGGCTACGCCCCCGCAGGCTCCGATCTGGCCTCTTCCGCCACCATCTATCTGGGCGGCTATGTAAATGCCATCGCAGAAGCCGTTGCCAACGCCAAGCATCTGGGCGCGCAGGGCGGCGACGAACTGATCCTCGCTTCCTGCAGCAACACCACAAGCAGCCTCAACGCTACTACCGAAGAAAACGGCACCGCACAGCTCAACTGCGATGCCACTGCCCTGACCGTGAAGGACGGCAAGATCACCTCCTGCTACATCGACTCCGTGCAGGCCAAGGTGTCCTTCGATGCCACCGGCACCATCACCACCGACATTACTTCCGGTGCAAAAACCAAGAACCAGCTGGGCAAGGACTATAACATGATGGCTTGGGGCGGCGCAAAGTATGAGTGGAACGAGCAGGCCGCATCCTTTGCCGCCTACATCACCGGCAAGACCGCTGCTGAAGTTGCCGGCATTGCCGTCACCGAGGGCAAGCCCTCCGATGCAGATCTGGCTGCATCCGTTACCATTTCCATCGCTGACTTCCAGAATTTGATTGCAAAGGCATTGCGCTGATGAAAAGATTATTCTGCCTTTTGATGGCGGTCTGTCTGCTGCTGGGCGGCTGCGCCATTGTCCCCCAACAGCCGGAAACAAAGCAATATACTGCCACTTTCCTAAACCTCTTCGACACCGTCACCACCATCGTGGGCAAGGCCGACAGCAAGGAAAGCTTCGAAGCCACCGCCCAGCAGATTCATGACCATTTGCTGCAGTACCATCAGCTCTTCGATATTTACGAGGAATACGAAGGCATTGCCAACCTGAAAACCGTCAACGATGCCGCCGGGCAAGCCCCAGTGAAGGTGGATCGCGCCATCGTTGATCTGCTGCTGGATTGCAAGGAATATTACGATCTGACCGGCGGCAAGGTGAATGTGGCCATGGGCAGCGTGCTGAAACTGTGGCACAAGGCCCGCAACGATGCTTTGAATAACCCTAAAACGGCCTCCCTTCCGGACATGGCTGCCCTGCAAAACGCAGCCCTGCACACCAGTTTGGAGGCGGTGGTCATTGACGAGGTAAATTCCACCGTGCAGATCACCGATCCCATGGTGCAGCTGGATGTGGGCGCCATCGCCAAGGGCTGGGCCACCCAGAAAGTAGCCGAAAACGCCCCCAAGGGACTGCTCATCAGCGTGGGCGGCAATGTGTGCGCCACCGGTCCGAAGGATGAAAACGGCACCCCGTGGGTCATCGGTGTTCAAGACCCCGACAACAGCGAAAATTATCTGCACACGCTGTATGTAACAAACGGCAGCGTGGTCACCAGCGGTGATTATCAGCGGAAATTTATGGTAGATGGCAATGTGTACCATCACATCATCGACCCTGCCACCTTGATGCCGTCGCTCTACTGGCGCAGCGTCAGCGTGGTATGCCCGGATTCCGGTTTGGCGGATGCCCTGTCCACCGCCCTGTTCCTGCTGCCTTTAGAAGAAGGACAAGCCCTTCTGACCCGCTGTCAGGCAGAGGCCATGTGGGTGGATGCAAACGGACAGCGGTACTACAGCCCCGGATTTGAGAAAATGATCAGAACTTGAGGTGAAACCCTATGAAACGCCTGTTTTTCGGAGGAATTCATCCGAAATATAACAAAGAAATGTCCAAAAAGGGAGATAATCTCCCCAGCATCACCCCCAAGCAGGTGGTCATCCCCATGCAGCAGCACATCGGTGCGCCCTGCAAGCCTCTGGTGCAGGTGGGTGAGCATGTGCTGCTGGGGCAGAAGATCGGTGACGGTGAAGGTCTGTGTGTTCCCGTCCACGCTTCCGTTTCCGGCACGGTGGTGGCCATCGAGCAGCGCCCCCACCCCACCGCACACAGCGCGCTGTGTGTAGTGATTGACAACGATATGCTGGACACCCCCGCCCCCAAGCCTTCCCTGCCCCAGACCACCGACGAAATGCTCCATGCCATCCGGGAAGCCGGCATCGTGGGCATGGGCGGCGCTGCCTTCCCCGGCAATGTAAAGGCACTTTCCGCTATGGGGCACATCGACACCCTCATTGCCAACGCCTGCGAATGTGAGCCCTACATCACCGCTGACGACAGTATGCTGCGGATCCACCCCCAGCAGGTGCTGGGCGGTATGGAAATTCTTGCGGATATGCTCCAGCCCAAAAGAGTGGTTCTGGCCGTGGAGGACAACAAGAAAGAGGCCATCGAAAAGCTGAAAACCATTCTGCCCCAGCATCCCACCATCGAAATGA
>JAGCMI010000099.1 GCA_017646545.1 Oscillospiraceae bacterium
GATATAACGCAGGGGCTCGTTGTTTTCCTTGCCGCCGGGCAGCAGATCGCTGTCGGGCAGGTTGGGCAGGCTCAGCATGGCGTTGCGGAATTCCACGGACAGAGTCTTGAGGGTTTCAGCATCGCCTTCGATGGCATTGTCCAGCGCAATGGACTGCTGCTTATTGGCCTCGATCTGTGCATCGATGGCAGAAGTGTCAGCGCCCTGCTTCTCAGCGCCCTTCTTCATGCCGAACAGCTTGCCGTTTTCCTTGGCCAGCTTGTTCTTCTCAGCAGTCTTGGTTTCGGTGGAGGTCTTCAGACCGCGGATCTGTACATCCAGTTCCACGATGCGGTCGACGATGGCGTCGCACTCCACTTCCTTTGCCCGCAGGCCAGCCTTGACTGCTTCGGGATTTTCCTTGATTTTCTTAATGTCTAACATATAAACTCCTTACCTATTATAAAGAAATTATTCCTTGGTTTCCTCGGGGATTTCCACGATATTATCCGGCTCTTCGGGGATCACCAGAGCGCAGATGATATAGGCGATCAAACCGCCGCCTGCAAACAGAATCAGCAGAATGACGATCAGACGCATGATGCTGACATCCATGTTCAAATACTTGGCCAGACCGCCGCAAACGCCGCAGATTTTCTTATCGGTACGAGAACGATACAGCTTCTTTTCCATGATATATTCTCCTTATTATAATCTATATTATTTCTTTAATTTCATCAGGGCGTTGAGCAAATTCTCCAGGTCTTCTGCACCATAAAATTCCAGCTCAAACTTACCTTTTCTCTTGCCGTTGATGATCTTAACACCACGACCCAGATGCTTGCTCAAGGACTTCTCACATTCGCCAATATAATCCACTTTCAAGGGAATCATGGGCACTTCCTTGTGCTCACGGGTCATATTCTTACAAAGCAGTTCCGCCTGGCGGACGGAAAGTCCAAGGGCGATGATTTTCTGGGCTGCCTGCTGCTGTTGCTTTTCCGTCTTGAGGGTCAGCACAGCGCGGGCGTGACCGGCGCTGAGTTCCCCGGAGCGGACCTTATCCAGCACCTGGGGGCACAGATTCAAAAGACGCAGGGCATTTGCCACGGCAGGACGGGATTTGCCCACGCGACCGGCGGCTTCCTCCTGGGTCATGCCGTATTCATCCATGAGGGACTGATAGCCCAGGGCCTCTTCCACGGGATTCAGATCCTGGCGCTGCAGATTTTCGATCAAGGCCAATTCCATGGTCTTTTTATCATCTGCTTCCACGATCACCACGGGAATTTCGCTGAGTTTTGCCATACGGGCGGCTCTCCAGCGGCGCTCACCGGCAATAATCTGGTAATAACCGGAGGAAAGTTCTCGAACGGTCAGAGGCTGAATGATGCCATGAATGGAAATGGATTCTGCCAGAGCCTCCAGCTCTTCCTCATCAAAATCACGGCGGGGCTGATTGGGATTGGGTTCTACTTTATGAAGGGGCAGCAGCTGATAGGGGCTGTCGTTGGACGGCTCATCGAGATCGCCCATCAAGGCCGCAAAGCCCTTACCCAGTCGATTACTAGACATTTTCCTTCACCTTTCATTTGGATTAAAGCTTATCCTTGATCTCCTGAGCCATCGCACGGTAAGCTGCCGCGCCCTTACTGGATCTGTCATAGTCCGTAATGGGCAAACCATGGCTGGGAGCCTCGGAAAGTCGAACATTTCTGGGGATAACTGTGGCAAAAACCTTACCCGGGAAGTGTCTGCGCACTTCCTGCGCCACCTGGGTGGAGAAGTTGGTTCTGCTGTCAAACATGGTCAGCGCCACAGCGAAGATCTCCAGCTTGGGATTGATGCGCTTTTTCACCATTCTCAAGGTGTTCATCAGATCTGCAAGGCCTTCCAGCGCATAATATTCGCACTGAACCGGCACAAGGATGCTGTCAGCAGCCGCCAGAGAGTTCAGCGTCAGCATTTCCAAGCTGGGAGGACAGTCGATCATGATCAGATCGTACCGATCCAGAATGGGTTTTATCACATTCTTCAGCTGCTGCTCACGGCCTTCCGTATACAGCAATTCCACGGCTGCACCTGCCAAATTGGCAGAGGACGGCAGTACATCACCGTATTTGGTAGCAACAACGGCTTCCTCAATGGACACATTATTGATCAGCACATCATAAATGCTGGACTTAATCTTTCTTTTGTCCACACCCAAACCGGATGTGGCATTGGCCTGGGGATCAAAGTCGATCAGCAGCACTTTTAACCCCAGTTCTGTCAGCGCTGCTGTCAAATTCACAGCGGTAGTGGTTTTTCCCACGCCGCCTTTCTGATTGACGACGGCAATGGTTTTTCCCATAGTCCGCCTCCTTTTCTGTGTGGTGTTGATAATTGTTTCACGTGAAACAAATTGTAATTGCGAAATCTGTCAAAAATTGTTTCACGTGAAACATCTTTTAATTTGCAGTGCGGGATATAATGTATTGCACAGCATTGCTCTCAAAGAACATGTCATTAAACCATTCCGGTGTTATCTGCAAGAGCATGCACAGAGCCAGCGCCAACAAACCTGCCAGCAAAATGATCAAAACAACCAGCCAAAACATGGTGTACTTCAGCCGGAAGATCTTGTCATGCCACTTACTCTCCGCAACACGAAAGCTGGCGCGCTTCACCGGACCGCTATTTTCACGGACGGGCAGTTGAATGGGCGTGCCGGGCTTCACAGGATGGCGCTTCATATCTTCCAAACATTCCGCGCAAAACACATGTTCTTCAACCGCTTCTTTTCCACAGCGCATACAACTCATGGCGTCACCTCCTTTTGGTTGCTATTGTACAACATAAAATCCTTTTCGTAAAGAGGGAAATGCAAATATATGAACGATTTATTACTTTTCTGGCACCCTATTGACAATCACGTAACCATCTGATATAATTTTATTATCACAAAAGGAGGCGATAATATGACATGGAACATTCCGGGCACTGTTCTAACCGCCAACCGGGAGGATGCAAAATATATTGATCAGCAATTTACCTCCATGTTCTTTGGCGGCGGCATTGTGCTCAGTCAGGTTTCCGCCATCACCGGTTTGGAGACCTACACGGTGCAGAACTGGGTCAAGCGGGAATTCCTGCCACCACCGGATCACAAGCGCTACAATATGAATCAGCTTTGCCGCATTGTGATCATCAACGCGCTGAAATCTGCGCTGCCCATGGAGAAGATCACCGAACTTATAAGTTATGTAAACGGTGATCTGGACGACGATCGGGATGATCTGATTGATGATGCCAAACTGTATTTTCTGTTTGTGCGGCTGGCATCCCGGGCAAAAGAGGGCCTTTCTCCTGACGAATGGGAGATTTTCTTGAACACCGAATTAGCAGACTACAATGAGCCCGTACCCGGTGCAAGAGAGCGCGTCAAAAAGGTTCTCTGGATTATGTTAACTGCATGGTCCGCTGCCAAACTGCAAAAGCAGGCAGAGGCAATGCTGGCACAGTTGTAACCATACATTATTATAAAGGAGAATTGCATTATGGAACAAAACGGAAGCTATCAATGGGTGCCCAACAGTGGTCCCCAGAAACCCATCAAACCCGTCAACGGGAAGAAAATCCTGCGCTTTATGCTGCTGGGTTTGCTGGCTTTGGTGGTGATCTTCGGCGCCTTGACCAGTTTTTACACCGTGGATGACAAGCAGCAGGGCGTGGTAACCACCTTCGGCAAGGTGAGCGAAGTGGTGGAGCCGGGTCTGCATTTTAAGCTGCCCTTTGGCATTCAGCAGGTCCACCATGTGGATGTGAATGTGTATCAAAAGATCGAGCTGGGTTATTATACCGATTCCCACGGAAATACTGTGACAGTGCGGGATGAAAGCTCCATGATCACCGGCGATTATAACATCGTCAATGTAGATTTCCTGGTAGAATACAAGATCTCCGACCCGGTGCGGTATCTGTTTTCTTCCGAGGAACCCAAACTGATTCTGAAGAATCTGATCCAAAGCCAGGTTCGTAATGTGGTTGGCTCCACCACTGTGGATGCAGTGCTCACCAGCGGCAAGGAGAGCATCCAGATGCAGGTGAAGGAACTGGTGTCCCAGATCTTGGACGATTATGACATCGGCCTGACGCTGATTGAAGTCCGTATTCAGGATGCAGAACCCCCCACCAACGATGTTATCGAGGCATTTAAGGCCGTTGAAACCGCCAAGCAGAATGCAGAGGCAGTGGTCAACGAGGCAAAAGCCTACCAGAACGCCCAGTTGCCCGATGCCCAGGCCCAGGCCGACAAAGTGCTGCAGGAGGCCGAATACTTAAAGCAGAAGCGTATCAACGAAGCTACTGAGGCCGTGGCCATGTTTGAAGCCATGTATGCCGAGTATGCGCTGAATCCCGATATCACCAAGGCACGTATGTACTATGAGGCCATTTCCCAGATTCTCCCCGGTGTGAAGGTTTACATCAACACCGGCGACGGCAGCACCGTGGAGATGCTGCTGCCTCTGGAATCTCTGATTGGAGGTAACTAACGCTATGAAAAAATATGTGATTATTGCCGTTGCCCTGGTTTTGCTGGCGATCGTAGGCTTCAGCTCCATTTATACCGTGGCCGAAGATCAATTTGCCTGCATTTCCCGTTTTTCTGAAATCATTTATACCGAACCCGAAGCAGGTCTGCATTTCAAGGTGCCTTTTCTGGATTCTGTAAAGTATTTCTCCAAAGCCACTCAATTCTATGACATTCCGCCCTCCGATGTGACCACACTGGATAAGCAGAATATGACCGTGGACTGCTACGTGCTTTGGCGGATCGAGGATCCTCAGAAGTTTTACCGCACCCTGGGCACCAATTCCGTAGCTGAGGACCGTCTGGATGGCATTACTTACTCCGTGCTGAAGAACACCATGGGTAATCTGAACCAGTCCGACATCATCAACGAGGAACCCGGTGCAGAGCGTAACGAAATCTATGCCGCCATCGCCGAAACCGTCAATCAGCAGGCCGCTGCCTACGGCATCGTGGTGGAAGATGTGAAGATCAAGCGCTTCGACCTGCCCGAAAGCAACCTGAATGCGGTCTACACCCGTATGATTTCCGAGCGCCGCCAGATGGCAGAGAAGTACACCGCCGACGGCAAGTACGATGCAAACCTCATCATCAACGATGTGGATAAGCAGGTGAACATCCTCATCTCCAACGCCAAGGCAAAGGCCGCTCAGCTGGAAGCAGAAGGCGAAGCCGCTTACATGCAGATGCTGGCAGCAGCCTACGACTCTCCAGAAAAGCAGGAATTCTACCGCTTTATTCTGGGTCTGGATGCGCTGAAGGCAAGCCTCAACGGTGAGAATAAAACCGTCATTCTGGATGCCGATTCCGATCTGGCCAAGCTGCTGATGGGCGCCGACTAAAAAAGAGGGGAGGGGAGCACCCCCTCCAAACTCCATAAAAAATGGGTGGCTACGAAAGTAGCCACCCTAAATTGTTTCACGGGAAACATTATTTTTTCCAAAGACCATCCGGGTACAGACCCTCATTGGTCAGACGCTCAATGGCCGCGGTGACCAGGGGCTTGTCCCCGGCATAGGTCACACCAAACCATTTGTCAGTGGAGGACAGCACCCGCACCTTTGCCTTTCCTTCCGCCATCAGCCGGTTCACTTCACCGGGCAGGAAGAACTCTGCCTTCTGGGGATTTTGGGGCAGTTCGCAGGAGAGGAAGTGGGGGAACTGGTTTTTCAGCTCCGTGATGAAGCTGGGGGTAAAGCCAAAGAGGTTCATGCTCACCAGCGTATCCAGGGAAAGTTCCTGCCAGCTTCCGTCCTCCAGAGGAAGACGGGCGCCATCGCCATAAGCCTCGATGCCGATGCCTTCCACCAGACTTTCAAGATAGCCCTTGTCATCCACCTGGCAAATGCCACGGGATACACCGCCATGCTCGCTGAGGGTATTTTTCAGCAGGTAACCCACCATGTAATAGTCGCTGCCGGCATTGCACAGCGCCTGGTACATGGCGCAGAAAGCCGTGCGGCCATAATAATCGTCTGCGTTGATCACCGCAAAGGGCGCGCCATCAATGGCATCGGCAGCGCACACAATGGCGTGGGCCGTGCCCAGAGGCTTCACCCGCTGGTCGGGCACACAATAGCCCTCGGGTACATAGGAAAGCTCCTGAAATGCGTAGCGGATCTGTATGGGCGCATGTTCAAGGCGCTTGCCGACAGTTGACATAAAGTCTTCGCGAATTGCTTCTTTGATGATGATCACAGCGGTTTCAAATCCCGCCTGATAGGCATCATACAACGAATAATCCAAAATGGCTTCCCCGTGACGACCTACGGGATCGATCTGTTTCAATCCGCCATAACGGCTACCCATACCGGCAGCCATAATCACGAGAACGGGCTTCTTAGTCATCGTAATACCTCCGTCACTTTTGATTTTTATGTGCTGTTTTCCATGAGCAGCACAGCAGAGAAAGATCGGGAAATCCTTCAGCCCATTAGCTGAGTCGCATCCAGATAAATATCCTCTTTTTTCAGGTTTTCCCAGGAGAAAACCGTAGAAAGCTCCTTTGCAGAAATGGGTTCAAACCGGGGCAGCAAGCCTGCCGTATGGGCCAAACTGCCCAGTAGTTGTTCCGGTTTCAGGTGTTTGCGCAGCTGACCCAGATCCAGATCCATGTCCCGTTTGCTCAGCCGTCGGCCATCCGGAGCCAGCAGCAGGGGAACATGGCCATACTGAGGCTGGGCAAATCCAAACAGCTGCTGCAGATACATCTGCCGAGGGGCGCTGGAGAGCAGGTCCACACCTCGGACCACCTCCGTCACACCGGCCTCACCATCATCCACCGTCACCGCCAATTGGTAGACATAACATCCATCCGCCCGGCGAACCACGAAATCACCGCAATCGGTGGCCAAATTTTGCAGGCATTTTCCTTGCAGCAGATCCGTAAACTGCCACATATCATCCGTCACCTGCACACGCCATGCAGGCAGGCGGGAAAAGGACTGCCGCTGCTGCGGGGTCAGATTGCGGCAGGTGCCGGCATAGACATAGGTGCCGTCAGAAAGATGGGGAGCATTGACGCTGTGCAGCTGGCTGCGGGTGCAATAGCAGGGGTAGAGCAGTTCTTTCTGGCGAAGCTGCTCAAAATAGCGGTCATATACTTCGCTGCGGCGGCTTTGGGGGGTCTGCTCCCAGTCCCAGGTAAGACCCAGCCAGGTCAAATCCTCCCGCAAAAGGGCGGCAAATTCCTCGCTGGTGCGCTGGGTATCCAGATCCTCCATCCGCAGGACGATGGCGCCATCCCGGCTTTTTGCCGACAGCCAGGCAATCAGAAAGGCAAATACATTACCCAAATGCATC
>JAGCMI010000100.1 GCA_017646545.1 Oscillospiraceae bacterium
AAATTCCAAATTCGTCGGCTTGCCTTTCGTATTACTGACGGTATACCCGAAAAATCTTTGCAAAGTATCCAGGTCGCCTCTGTCCCAGGCAACCTCAATGGCATGGCGGATAGCCCGTTCCACCCGGCTGGGGGTGGTCTGGAAGGTTTTTGCCACCTGGGGATAGAGCACCTTGGTGATGGCGTTGATTACGTCCATGTCGTTGACTGCGATGATGATGGCTTCTCTTAAATACTGGTAGCCCTTGATGTGGGCGGGGACACCGATTTCGTGGATGATGCCCGTGACCATGGATTCGATGCTGGTCTTGTCATTACGACGCAAAGGGATGGTCTTGCTGGTCTGCCCGCCCCGAATTTCCTCCAGCCGCTCCACCAGCGCTGCCATATCGCACGGCTTCAGCATCAGATACCGGGCGCCCAGATTGGCCGCTGCCGCAGACACATAGTCTGTCACAAAGCCGGATGTAACCAAGATGGCAGGGTGCACATCCGATGCTGCCAAGGCTTTCAAAATGCTGATGCCGTCACGCTTGGAGAGCATCAGGTCCAGCACCAAAATCTGAGGTTTTAGCTCCATGACGCGGCGCAGGGCTGTTTCTCCGTCATTGGCAACGCCCACCACATGAAACCCCTCGGCATGCTGCAGCGCGGCAGTCAGATGCGCGCTGAATTCTTCCGTACTGTCCGCAATAAAAACGGTAGTTAAATGTTCCATATTCCTATTCTCCTGTCCTGAATGATAATGCCCAAGGGTTTTCCCCGGAAACGACAGGATTATCCTAGCATAATAGAGCCAAATTTGCAAGTTAAAACCGAAACATTCACTCGCCCGTAATCGATGTTTTTCCGTCGAAAATATCGTTTTATTGAACTTTTCTTCTTATTTCGACAGCATATTGTCGAAAATATCATAGCCCATCGTGTTTTTATGTCTTTGGTTGACGGCAGGGCAATATTAGTGTACAATGGAGGGTAGAAATCATGAAAGGGGCACACATTATGAACGAAATTTGGAACCTTGATCCCATTTATAAGGGATTCGACGACCCTGCTTTTGCCGCAGACATGGACAAGCTGCGTGAGAAAGTCAACCAGATTCTTGCCTTCTCCGAGCAGTTGTCCGGCCTCTCCCCCATCGAAGGTCTGACCGGCGGCATTGCGCTGCAGGAAGATTTCGCCCAGGTGGTGGGCAAGCTGGCCGGCGACGCTTCCCTGCGTCAAGCCGCCAACACCCGTGATCCCGAGGCCGGCTCTCGCATGGGACAGGTGATGCAGCTTTACAGCGGCGTTGCCGCACCCTTTGCCGCATGGAAGGATTGGGCTTCCAAGCTGCCCGATCTGCAGCAGATCGTTGTCAATGACGAAAATCTGCGCGCGTACAGCTTTATGTTCCAGAATTTGGCGGATTCCAGCAAGTATCTGCTGCCCGGCATGGGTGAGGAGATCATGGCAAAGATGGGTCTGTCCGGCGGTGATGCATGGAGCGAACTGCAGCAGTATCTGACCAGCACCGTGCCCGTCAGCTATAACGGCGGTACCACCAATCTGTCCTCCATCCGCAATCTGGCTTATGATGCCGATCCCACTGTGAGAAAGGCCGCCTACGAGGCTGAACTGCAGTGCTACGAGCGGATCAAGGACTCCGTGGCCTATGCCCTGAACTCCATCAAGCTGGAAACCATTTCCGATTGCCAGCTTCGCGGCTATGCCTCCCCTCTGGAGCGCACCCTGAAGCAATCTGATATGAAGCAGGAAACCCTGGATGCCATGCTGGGCGCTATGGATGAATATCTGCCCAAGTTCTGGCAGTATCTGAAGGCCAAGGGCAAGGCGCTGGGTCATGAGAACGGCCTGCCCTGGTACGATATGTTCGCCCCCATGGGTTCTTCCTCCACCAAGTTTACCGCAGAGGATGCCCGCAGCTATCTGGTGGGTCTGTTCAGCGAGTTTGACGCAGATCTT
Organism: Oscillospiraceae bacterium; assembly: GCA_017646545.1. GTDB lineage: Bacteria > Bacillota > Clostridia > Oscillospirales > Oscillospiraceae > Faecousia. Next base: position 1,965 of record JAGCMI010000100.1, read on the forward strand.
GCCAATATGGTAGCAGAAGCTTTCGACAATGCGTGGATCGACTTCTATCCCAGAGATGGCAAGGCCGGTGGCGCATTCTGCGCCGGTGTGGAATGTCTGGGCGAAAGCCGCATCCTCACCAATTTCGACGGCATGTTTGGCGATGTGGTAACGCTGGCCCACGAACTGGGACACGCTTTCCATAATCTGTGCATCAAATCCCACCGTCCCCTGAATCAGGATTACTCCATGCCCCTGGCTGAAACCGCTTCCACCTTCAACGAATGTGTGGTTATGGCATCTGCCATCAGCAAGGCTGCTGACAAGAATGAAAAGATCGCCTTGATCGAATCTCAGCTGCAGGATGCCACCCAGATCATCTGTGATATCTATTCCCGCTTCCGCTTCGAGAAGATGGTGCTGGATAACCGCAGCCAGATGTTCATGAATGCCGATACGCTGTGCCAGTTCATGCTCGATGCCCAGAAGCAGAGCTACGGTGACGGTCTGGATCACAACGCGCTGCACCCCTACATGTGGGTATGCAAGAGCCATTACTACGGCCCCACCTTCTACAATTTCCCCTACGCCTTTGGCGGTTTGTTCGCCCGGGGTCTGTATGCTCAGTATGAGCAGGAAGGCGCCGCTTTCGTGCCCAAGTACAAGAAGCTGCTCTACACCACTCCCATTGCTACCGCGGAAGATGTGGCAAAGGTTGCCGACATCGACCTGACCGATAAGAATTTCTGGCGTGCTGCCCTGCAGACCATCGCAGATCAGATCGATCTGTTCTGCCAACTTGTGGAGGAATGATTTATGAACGAAGTATGGAACCTTGATCGACTGTACAAGGGATTTGATGATCCCGCTTACGAGGCAGACATGGCTGCTATGAAGCAGCTGGTGGCAGATTTTACTGCATTTGCTGCTGACTTGCCCAATATGGAACCCATTGAGGGTCTGCGCAAGGGCGTGGAACTTCAGGAGAAAATGAGCGATCTGAGCATGCTCTTTGGCTATGCCAATCTGCGCTCTGCCACCAATGCCAAGGATCCCGAGCCCGGCTCCTACATGGGTCGTGTGATGGCCATCCGCAGCGGTATGGCTGCTCCCTCCGCCGCCTTCAACGCCTGGGTCGTCAGCCTGCCCAATTTGATGGAACTGGTGCGCGGCGATGAATATTTGAAGAATTACGAGTTCTACTTTGCCGGCAAGGCAGACTCTGCCCGTTATCAGCTCTGCGGTGAAGCAGAAGCCGTCATGGCCAAGATGGGCATGTCCGGCGGCAGCGCATGGGGCAAGCTGCAGAGTTATCTGACCAGCACCGTACCTGTACATTACCGTGGCACCGTGACCAATCTCTCCTCCATCCGCAATCTGGCCTATGATGCCGATCCCCAGGTTCGTAAGGATGCTTACGAAGCAGAACTGGCTTGCTACGAGTCCATCAAGGAACCCGTCGCTCACGCGCTGAACGCCATCAAGCTGGAGACCATCTCCGCATGCCAGCTGCGCGGCCATGCTTCTGCTCTGGACAGAACCCTCCACAGCTCTGACATGAAGCGGGAAACGCTGGAAGCCATGCTGTCCGCCATGGACGAGTACTCCCCCAAGTTCTGGCAGTATTTGAAGGCCAAGGGCAAGGCGCTGGGTCATGAGAACGGTCTGCCCTGGTATGATCTGTTTGCGCCCATGGGCGAGTCCTCCACCACCTTCACCACCGAGGAGGCCAAGGAGTATCTGCTGAAGCAGTTCTCCACCTTTGACGAAGAACTGACCCAGATGGTGGCCACCGCATTTGACGATGCCTGGATCGACTTCTATCCCAGAGATGGCAAGCGGGGCGGTGCATTCTGCTCCAGCATCCACAAGATTGGTGAGAGCCGCATCCTGACCAACTATGACGGCATGTTCACCGATGTGGTGACCCTGGCCCACGAACTGGGTCATGCCTTCCATAACCAGTGCATCCGGGAGCATCTGCCCCTGAACCGGGGTTATTCCATGCCCGTGGCAGAGACCGCATCCACCTTTAACGAGTGCGTGGTTATGAATGCCGCCATCAAGTCCGCAGCCACCAAGGAAGAGAAGATCGCCCTGATCGAATCCCAGCTGCAGGATGCCACCCAGATCATCTGCGACATCTACTCCCGTTATCGCTTTGAGACCATGGTGTTTGAGAATCGCGAAAGCACCTTTATGAATGCCGAAGCTCTGGCAGGTTATATGCTCACCGCCCAGAAGCAGAGCTATGGCGACGGTCTGGATCATAATTTCCTGCATCCTTATATGTGGATCTGCAAGAGCCATTATTACGGCCCCACCTTCTACAATTTCCCCTACGCCTTTGGCGGTCTGTTTGCCCGGGGTCTGTATGCCCAGTATGAGCAGGAAGGCGCCGCCTTCGTGCCCAAGTACAAGAAGCTGCTCTACACCACCCCCATCGCCACCGCAGAAGATGTGGCAAAGGTTGCAGGTCTCGACCTGACTGATAAGAATTTCTGGCGCGCTGCTCTGCAGACCATCGCTGACCAGATTGACCTGTTCTGCCAGCTGGTAGAACAGCAGTAAATAACAGAAGGAGTGCATCAAATGGATAATCGTATTCTTTCCCTGAAAAACTTTCTCGATGGCGCTGTCAGCGGCTACCACGCCATCGCCACCTTGTCCGACGAACTGAAAAATGCGGGCTATCAGCTTCTGTCCGAGGCTAGTGCTTGGCAGCTGGTTCCCGGCGGCAAGTACTTCATGACCCGCAACGGCACCTCTCTGATGGCTTTCCGCGTGCCCCAGAACGCCCCCAAGGGTTTTCTGCTGACCGCCAGCCATTCTGACCGCCCTGGCTTCAAGGTGAAGGAAAATCCCGAACTGAAGAACGCCTATGTGCGTCTTGCTGTGGAACGCTACGGCGGCATGCTGATGTCCACCTGGCTGGACCGTCCTCTGTCCGTTGCCGGACGGGTTCTGGTAGAAACCGAAGAAGGTGTGGAAAGCAAGCTGGTCAATCTGGATCGTGATCTGCTGCTGATTCCCAATGTGGCCATTCACATGAACCGTCAGGCCAATGACGGCTACAAGTGGAACCCCGTCAGCGACACCATTCCCCTCTTTGGCGGCAAGGATGCAGCCGGCAAGTTTGCCACACTCTTGGAAGAAGCCGCCGGCGGCAAGGTGCTGGGACATGACATCAGTCTGTATGTCCGCCAGAAGGCCACGGTTTGGGGTCTGGAGGATGAGTTCATCTCCTCCGCTGCGCTGGACGATCTGGCCTGCGCATGGTGCTGTACCCAGGGTTTCCTGAATGCTTCTGAAAGCGACAACATTCCCGTATTGTGCGTATTTGACAACGAGGAAGTGGGCTCCAGCTCCCAGCAGGGCGCAGACTCCGATATGCTGCAGAATGTCTTGAAGCGCATCTGCGGTGCACTCAATCTGGACATTTACCAGATGCTGGCACAGAGTTTCATGCTCTCTGCAGACAATGCCCATGCCATCCACCCCAACCACCCCGAATTTGCCGATCCCAACAATGCGCCCGTGGTCAATCAGGGCGTTGTGCTGAAGTTCAATGCCAACCAGCGCTACACCACCGACGGTGTGACCGCTGCTGTTTTCCGCAAAATCTGCTCCAAGGCAGAAGTGCCCGTACAGACTTACTGCAACCGCGCCGACATCGCCGGTGGCTCCACGCTGGGTAACATTTCCGTGACCCATGTGTCCATCCCCAGCGCTGATATTGGTCTGCCTCAGTTTGCCATGCATTCCTGCTACGAAACTGCCGGCTGTAAGGACGCTGTGTATATGATGCAGGCGCTGCAGGCATTCTACAGCACCAGCCTCACCGTGGAAAACGGAAACTATATCCTGAAATAATCTCAAAAAATTGGCACCCTGACGGGTGCCAATTTTTTATCTTGTTTTATTTGAGTGCACCGGCCAAGCGGCAGGTCACCGCGGCGCAGCGCTGGGCGGCAATGGCCTCAAAGGTGGGATATTCCATCTCCGCAGAGTCGTCCGCCTTATCGGAAATAGCCCGGATGATCACAAAGGGAATGCCGTTGCGATATGCCGTGTGGGCAATGGCCGCGCCCTCCATCTCGGTGCAAACTGCACCAGTCTTGGCGATGATGGCTTCCTTGGCTGCCTTCGCTGCCACAAACAGGTCACCGCTGGCCACTCTGCCCACCTTGCTGTGACCGGGGTTGACGGCTTCCGCCGCTGCCTCAGCCAGTTCCATCAGGGCAGAATCTGCCGGGAAGGCTACCACATCCATACCGGGCACCTTGCCCATTTCATAACCAAAGTGGACACAGTCAAAATCATGGTACATGGCATCCTTACTGATCACCAGATCGCCAATATCCAAATCCGCACACAGAGAGCCTGCAATGCCGGTGTTGACGATATGACTCACACCGTAAACACTGACCAGCACCTGCGCGCACAGAGCGGCATTGACCTTGCCCACACCGCACTGCACCACAACTGCAGGGCAGCCATCCAAAACACCTTCATAATAATCAGAGCCCGCATGACGCTGCACCTGAATATTCTCCATTTTTGCTTTCAAGGTAGCCACTTCCACATCCATGGCACCGATAATTCCAAGTTTCATACTATCCTCCTTACTCCGGATAGATCATCCGGGCCTCGTCAATATTTTCTAACAAAGCGGCATATTTTCTGCCCCAGAACTTCGCCATGGGCAGGTTCATATCCAAATAGTTGCCGCAATCCTTGGCGCTGGCACCGGGCACTTCTCCTTCATAATCCCGAATGAAGCGGAAGCAATCCAAGACCAAGGGCAATGCCTGCCGGCTGGTGAGATCCCCCTTCAGCAGCAGATAAAAGCCGGTGCGGCAACCCATGGGGCCAAAATACAGCACCTGCTCCTTCCAAACCGGCTCATTACGCAGGTAGGTGGCCGCCAGATGCTCCATGGTGTGCATCTCGGCAGTATTCATCACCGGCTCTTCATTGGGAGATGTCAGTCGCAGGTCAAAAGTAGTGACGATTTCACTGCCAACAGCATCCTTGCGGGACACATAAAGACCGGGCTGCAGTTTGATATGATCGATGGTAAAGCTGGTGATCTTCTCCATGGTTTTCTCCTATACATGCCGCAAATACTGCGGTTATTTGCTTTATGATACCCCAAAACAGCCATAAATGCAAGAGAAACCTTTTTTTGCCCTATATGCCGATTATAGCAGAAATATCTTGCAATTATCTGCTTTTTTTAGTATAATATTAAAGGATATATCTTATTGAAAGGCAGGGGCTGACCATGGAACAACAGCCTAAGAGAGACATGCAGTCCTCTAATCCCCGGCGCAGAACCCGGAGCAAAATTCAAAACTTCAAAGAGGCTTACCTCCCCTTTTTAATATTCATTGCAGGTGTTGCCCTGATCATTGGCATCGTGGTGGGCATTGTGTCCTGCACCAGAGATCCCGGTCCCAGCACCGACCCCAGCGGGGATACCAATATGGAACTGTTGCGGCAGGAAGCGACTGCGTTGCTGGAAGATGCCCAGCAATTGGCTATGGCCTATGACTTTGATGGTGCGCTTAGTATTTTAAGCAGCTTCAGCGGAAATATCAGCGATTTTCCGGAGCTGAAAAAAGCGATGGATGAATACACCATCACAAAGCACAGCATGGTTCCTTGGAAAGCTTCTCAAGTGCCCAATCTTTCTTTCCATGTACTGATTGCGGAACTGACCTCCGCGCTGAAAGATCCCACCTATGGCGATATCGAAGGCGGTACCAAACAGTATAACCGCAATTTTGTCACCATTGGAGAATTTACCTCCATTTTAAAGCGGTTATATGACAATGGTTATGTACTGGTAAATTTTTCGGATCTGTTCTCCTACGAGTACAGCGCTGATGCAGATGCCTATGTATACACCGAGAAGGAACTGCTGCTTCCCCAAGGGAAGAAGCCCTTCCTGCTGACAGAAACCCATTGCAATTATTACACCTACATGGTGGACATTGACCGCGATGGCACTCCCGACCCGAACGGCGCAGGCTTTGCCAACAAGCTGCGCTGGGATAACGGTTTCTACAACGAAATGGTTGCCACCGACGGCAGTACCGTGACCGGCGCGCTGGATCTGGTTCCCATTCTGGAAAACTTCATCAGCCTGCATCCCGATTTTTCCTACAGAGGCGCCCGTGCAATCTTGGCACTGTCTGGCTATGACGGCATTTTTGGCTATCGCATTACATCCGAAGATCTGAGCAACCAGGAATTGGAGCAGGAGCGTTCTGAAGCCGCCGCTCTGGTCACCGCTTTGAAAGATGCCGGCTACACCATCGCCTGCTACACCTATGAGAATATCAGCTACGGCGCCAAGAGCGCAGCAAGAGTTGAAGAGGATATTCTTGACTGGCAGGAAAAAATCGCTCCCGTGGTGGGCGAAACGGACATTCTGGTGTTTGCCCAAGAGTCCGATATCGGTACCAGCTACGACAACAATGAGAAGTTCGATATCCTCTACGAAAATGGATACCGTTACTTCCTGGGAAGCAGCCCCTTCCTTTCCTGCGAAGTGGAGAAAGACTATGTCCGCCACACGCGACTGATGGTTACCGGATCCAATCTGTACTATCACCCGGAATATTTCAGCCAGATTTTCAACATCAACAATCTGCTGGATCTAAGAAGAAACAACATTCCCCAATAACTGACTGTGCGCCGAGCAATCGGCGCACAACTTTTAGGAGGCGTTCTATGGAACTGAAATTAGGAAAATATCGTCATTTCAAAGGGGGCGAATACCGGCTTCTGGGCATCGCCACCCACTCAGAAACCATGGAGAACATGGTGGTATATCAGGCACTTTACGGTGAACGCGGCTTATGGGTGCGACCCGCTGCAATGTGGACGGAAATTGTGGACAAAGAAGGATATCACGGCCCCCGTTTCGTTTATGTGGAAGAATAAAAAATCCCGGACCTCAGGTCCGGGATTTTCATATACTGGCTTACAGTCCGTTGCCGCGAAGCTCGATGATCTGGTCCCGCAGCAAGGCCGCATACTCGTATTCCATCATACGGGCAGCTTCCTTCATCTGCTTTTCCAGACGGGCGATCTCATTTTCCTTTTCGGCCTTGGTCATCTTCACACCGCTTCTGCCCTTGCGCTCGGCAGTGGGAGAAGAAATTTCAATCAAATCCCGAACGGATTTGATAATGGTCTTGGGCACGATGCCGTGGGCCTCATTATAAGCATGCTGAATATCACGGCGGCGCTGGGTCTCATCAATGGCCGCCCGCATGGCGGCAGTCATCTTGTCGGCATACATAATCACAAGGCCGTCGGCATTTCGTGCTGCGCGGCCGATGGTCTGGATCAAGCTGGTTTCACTGCGCAGGAAACCTTCCTTATCCGCATCCAAAATGGCAACCAGACTGACTTCCGGAAGATCCAAACCTTCTCTCAGCAGGTTAATGCCCACCAGCACATCAAATTTACCCATACGCAGATCCCGCAGGATCTCCATGCGCTCCATGGCGCCAATATCGGCATGCATATAACGCACACGGATGCCGGCTTTTTGCAGATAGACCGTCAGATCTTCCGCCATTTTCTTGGTCAAGGTGGTAACCAGAACTCGCTCCTTCCGGGCGGCACGGGCGTTGATCTCCCCGATCAGATCATCGATCTGACCATCGATGGGACGCACCTGCACCACCGGATCCAAAAGACCCGTGGGGCGGATCACCTGCTCCACGATCTGACCGGAGCGGCTGCGCTCGTATTCAGCCGGGGTGGCAGAAACATAAATGACCTGATTGATCTTGCTGTCGAACTCTGTAAAATTCAAAGGCCGGTTGTCATAAGCAGAGGGCAAACGGAAACCGTAATTCACCAAGGCATCCTTTCGGCTGCGGTCACCGGCATACATGGCACGGGTCTGGGGCAAGGTGACATGGCTTTCATCCACGATGAGCAGAAAATCATCGGGGAAATAATCCAACAGCGTGGTAGGCGGTGTGCCGGGTTCGCGACCCTGAATAACACGGGAGTAATTCTCGATGCCATTGCAGAAACCGATCTCCGTCAGCATTTCCAAATCGTAATTGGTGCGCTGGGCAATTCGCTGGGCTTCGATCAGCTTGTTTTCGCTGCGGAAAAATTCCACCTGACTGTCACATTCTTTTTGAATCTCTTGCATGGCGCGCTGCAATTTTTCC
>JAGCMI010000101.1 GCA_017646545.1 Oscillospiraceae bacterium
CAAGCTGTATGCCTACGGTGTGGAGCAGCCCATGGCCGCGATGGAGACCCTGACCGCCACCACCCTGCGTAACATCATTGGCGATCTGGAACTGGACCAGACGCTGACGAGCCGTGATGTGGTCAACACCAAGATGCGCTCCATCCTGGACGAAGCCACCGACCCCTGGGGCATCAAGGTCAACCGCGTGGAGCTGAAGAATATTCTGCCTCCCACCGACATCCAGAACTCCATGGAAAAGCAGATGAAGGCTGAGCGCGATCGTCGTCAGGCCATTCTGCAGGCTGAAGGCCAGAAGAAGTCCGCTATTTTGATCGCTGAAGGTGAGAAGGAATCCGCCATTCTGCGTGCATCCGCTGAGAAGGAAGCTGCCATCTTGAAGGCAGAGGCCGAGCGCCAGAGCGCCATTTTGAAGGCTGAAGGTGAGGCAGAAGCCATCCGTAATGTGCAGCAGGCACTGGCTGACTCCCTGGCCATGCTCAATGAGAAGGCTCCCAACGATGCCGTTCTGAAGCTGAAGTCCATCGAGGCTATGCAGCACATCGCCAACGGTCAGGCTACCAAGATCATCATCCCCTCCGAGATGCAGGGTCTGGTGGGTATGGCCAATGGCATCGTCGAAGGTGTGAAGCAGTAAATCCGCAAACTGCAGGGGAGGGGTAACCCTCCCTTGCTTTGTAAATTGGAGTACACCGCCCATGCCCAAGCCGCCCCTGGGGACGGCCGCAAATGGCATATCTTCCTGTGCTGTAGTTTGGCGGTGACGGAGCGAATGATTTATCTGTTGCTTGTGCACCGGCTGATTGGTGCACAGAAGGAGGTATAAGCTATGGCCAAACTAGAGAAAACCCTCACCGGTAGTTTTGACGGGTGGGAGAATAAGATTGTCCGCGGGATTGTGGACGGCAGTATTTCTGCCAGTCTGGAAGAAAAAAGTGATTTTCGCAGCGGTGATGCCAGATGCGCGGTACGGGTGTTTGAGCGCTACAGCTATACGGGCGGCAATCGATTAAGTTTGACGGTGACTCTGTTTCAGAGCGGAAATGGCCCCATCCGCCTTTCCGCTATTGCGACCGGTGGCAGCCAGGCGGTGTTCTTCAAGCTCAATACCTGGGGCGAGGAAGCATTTTTGGACAAGTTAAGAGAAATTTTGTAAAGTTTTACGGATAGAAGGAGCAAAAATATGGTAGTAAGAGAAGATCGTTTTAAGAAAGTATTGGTCGATGGCGGTGGCATGACCGAAAACCGTCTGGAAATTTATGTGGACAGAAAGACCGGTGTCAATTACCTCTTCAGCTCCTGCGGCAATGCCGGCGGCCTGTGCGTGCTGGTGGATCGGGATGGAAAGCCCATCGTCAGCGCCTTGCCTGTGGAGGATTGATATGAAAAGACGAACGGCGAAAATCTTGCAGATCGTCAACATTCTGGTGATGATGGTTTTGGAGATTTTGTGCTTGGTGATATTTGAAAGCAAAGGGCTGGCTTATGTGGTTATAGGCATTGCCTGTGTCATCGCCCTCTGGCTCAATACCTATCTGTGTTGCCCCTATTGCGGCGCCTATCCCAGAAGAGGAAATTTTTTCCACAGGTACTGTCCCAAGTGTGGGAGTTCTTTGGAGGATTGAATGAGAAAAGCAAAAATCGCAATCCTTGTCATTGTCCTTGTGATTGCTGCATTTGTTGCCGTTAAGGCAATCGTAGAAGCCAACCGCCCCTTGGTGGAAGCCCCCAAGGGCACCGTACCCATTGACAATAAGGTGGATACCTCCGGCTTTTCCCATCTTGTGGTGGATGAAGCAGGGGTTCTTTCTGCAGAAACCAAGCAGAGCGCTCTGATTTATAATGCCAACTGGGCAGCGCTGGATAACCGGGTCTTGGCGGTGGTGACGGTGCAAAGCACCGATGATGCCGAAGCCGATGCGTGGCAGTGGTTCTCCCGCCTTTCCATGGGAGAAAATGATGCCCTGCTGCTGGTGGAAGCCGGGGGAAACAAAGATTGCGTTCTGGTGGCAAAGGGAAAATATGAGAAAGACCTTGCCACGCTGCACTATGGCTATATGGATCGCATGACCTATATGCCCCTGCGTGACGGTGATTTTGACGCAGCGGTGCTGGAAGTGTATGGGCAAATGCACTATTTCTATGGCTATGATGAGGAGGCGTATTGGCGCTCCGAGGTCCGGGGCGGCATCATCGCGCTGATTATTTTTGCCGCGGTGAATATTCCTATTTTGATCCATCTGATTGGCGAGAAAATCGACGGTCGTCGATTCAAACGCTGGTACGAAGATTTTGGCATCACCGATCCGACTTTGGTGCCGTGGAAAACGCTGTTTTTCTGGCATCGGGTTGGAAGCCGGTGGTATGAGAGCCGAATTAACGGTGCGTGGGTGGATTACGATGCCGCTGTTCGCACAGGTCGCCGTTCCGTCAATATGGTTATGGGCAGAAGAATCGGATATCGAAATCGTCCCAACCGAAAAAGAGATTGGTAAGAAAGCAGAAAATTACGCCCACGATTTTTCGTCGTGGGCGTTGCTTTTTGCCTCTGGGCGCAGCTTGGAGGTTGTCGCTTGGTGAATTAGAAATTAGGCCATCAGCCCCAGAAGCCGAAATTTCAATTTTCTTTTGACTGTTTTCCATTTCTGTGTTAAAATAAATTATTCATAGTAAAATGAGGCGAATGTGGCCTTTTGGAGGTATAAATTTATGAGAATGCGTAAGATGAAAAACAGAGATTCCCGCATGGAGCGCTGTGGCGAACTCCGTGTGGCAGAGCCTGCCGCCCTGCGGGGCAACTGGCGCAGCCTGAAGAAGGATTGCACCGCGCTGTGGGTGGAAGTTGGCTGCGGCAAGGGCAAGTTCACCGTGGAAACGGCCGAAGCCAATCCCGATGTGCTGATGATCGCAGTGGAGCGCTGCCGGGAAGCCATGGTGGTGGCCATGGAAAAGGCCCAGAGCATGGGACTGAATAATGTGTTTTTCATCGACATGGATGTGGAAAAGATCGAGGAGATCTTCGCGCCCGGTGAGATCGACCGTCTGTTTATCAATTTCCCCGATCCCTGGCCCAGAAAGAAGAATCGCAAGCGCCGCCTGACTTACCGCACCTTCCTGGACAAGTACTGCCGTGTGGTGCGTGAAAATGGCGAAATCCATTACAAGACCGACAATGCCCCCCTCTTTGAGTTCTCTGTGGAGGAGTTTGCCGCCTGCGGTCTGGAAGTGAAAAATCTGACCCGAAATCTCCATGAGCATGGCATCGTGGGCATCATGACCGGCTACGAGGAGAAATTCCACGCCCTGGGTACGCCCATCAAC
>JAGCMI010000014.1 GCA_017646545.1 Oscillospiraceae bacterium
AGCCTGGGGATTTTCACCGCAGGAGCGCAGCCGCAGGCCAAAGCGGGTGGTATACAAAATCACAGACAGCACCACAAACAGCAGGATGCACACATAGGTGGCAAGATAGACCTTGTTGAGGAAGGTCTCGGCCAGGAAGCCCCACTGGGCATCTTTGTCGACACCGAAGGTGCTCTTCTTGATCATAAACCAGGAGGCAGCGCCGCCGGTCTGCATCTGCAGGGTGTTCTGGTTTGCCAGGATGCGGACCAGGAACAGCACCAGAGCCGGAGCCATCAGGTTCAGGGCCGTGCCGCCGATGGTCTGGTCAGCCTTCAGATTGATGGAGGCAAAGCTCAGCAGCAGGGAGAAGGCCGCACCCAGTGCTGCTGCCACCAGCATAGCCAGCAGTTCCAGGCCCTGCAGGGTCAGCCAGTCACCATTTTTCGCAGCATCCAGGAACAAGGGGATGTCCTGCATGGTGCGGACAAACAGAACGCCGATGAAGGCGCCGAAGATCATGATGCCTTCCAGGGCCAGATTGATGATACCGCTGCGCTCGGCAAAGACGCCGGCCAGGGCAACAATCATCAGGGGCACGGCATAGAGTAAGGTTTGTTGGATCAGAAATGTCATGCCTGCTGGCCTCCTTTCTCGGTCTCACGCTTCGCGGCAGGTGCTTCCGCCTTTTTCTTGCGGCCGGACAGCCACATCCGGACCACCAGGGAGAAGGCGCTGAGGTAGACGATGACGGAAATGATCACGTCGGTGATATACTCGTTGTAGGCGGTAAAGCCGGTCAGATTCTGACCGACGATGTTGAGCATCGCCATGAAAATACCGGTAAAGATCACACCGAGGGGGTTATTGACCGCCAGCAGCGCCACGGGGATGCCGTTGAAACCGGCAGCCGGCAGTGCCTGGTAGGTGGACCAGAAGAACTCGGTGTTGCCGGACAGCCAGTACAGGGATGCACCGGCCGCTGCCAGCGCACCGGAAATGGCCATGGACAGCACGAGGTTGCGCTTGTCATGGATACCGGCATACCGGGCGGCGTGGCGGTTGGAGCCGCAGGCCTTCAGCTCATATCCCAATGTGGTCTTGTTCAGCAGGATATACACCAGCACAGCCAGGGCGATGGCGATGAGGATACCGCCGTTGACCTGAGAGCCGGGGAAGATCTTGTCCAGACCCATCTTGGGGGTGGCGATGCCGTTGCCCAGCACATAGGTCCATTCCCCGTCGACCATAGTCAGACCGTAGGTGGTCTTGTAAACATAGCCGGTCTTGGTGCCTTCCACGATATTCTTAAAATTGCTGACATCAAAGGCCCAGGTGACGATATTGGCCGCCAGCCAGTTGGTCATAATGCAGGCCAGCACCTCATTGATATTGCAAAATGCCTTCAGAAGGCCGGGAATCGCACCCCAAAGGGCGCCTGCCAGCATACCGCCCAGGAAGGCCAGCAGCCACAGCAGCCAGCCGGGCATGGTGCCGGCGGGGACGCTCAGGGCGATCATCAGGGTGGCCATGGTGCCCATCAGATACTGACCGGGGGCACCGATGTTGAACAGGCCCGTCTTGAAGGCCACTGCCACGGAAAGGCCGGTCATAATCAGCGGCGTGGCACGGAAGAGCATATTGCCCAGATTCTGGGGATTGTAGCCCCAGGTCAGGGCACCGGCAGTATTTCGGCCGGTGGAGAAAATACCGGCCAGCAGCAGCCGGACACCGTCCCACACGCCCTTGACGCCGATATTGGACTTACCGAGGCCCACGATGGCCACCACGATGGCACCCACCAGCAGGCCCATAACGATGGACAGCAGGGAAGCCAGCAGCTTTTGGGTGCCGTCCTTTTCAATCAGTTTTCTCATTTGTCCATCTCTCCTTCCCCATCCCGCTTGGCACCGGCCATATACAGGCCCAGCTCCTGCAGGGTGGTTTTCTTAGGATCCAGCTGGCCCACGATCTCGCCTTCGTACATCACGAGGATCCGGTCAGAAAGATTCATCACTTCATCCAGTTCCAGCGACACCAGCAAAACCGCTTTGCCCGCATCCCGCTGGGCCACCAGCTGGCTGTGGATATACTCGATGGCGCCCACATCCAAACCACGAGTGGGCTGAACGGCGATGAGCAAGGGGTTTTCCCGGTCGATCTCACGACCGATGATGGCCTTCTGCTGGTTACCGCCGGACATACTCCGGGCCGTGGTAATCGCGCCCTGACCGCTGCGGACATCATACTGCCCAATGATGCTCTGGGCATATTCGCGGACAGCGTCCTTTTTAACAAAGCCCATTTTCTGGAAACGAGCATCTTTATATTTCTGCAGAACAATGTTATTTTCCAGAGAATCATCCAGCACCAGACCGTGCTTGTGACGATCTTCGGGGATATGGCTCATGCCGGTGGCAGAGCGCTGATGGATGCTGGCCTTGGAAATATCCTTGCCGCAAAGGGTCAAACTGCCCTTGCTGGACTTCTCCAGACCGGTGATGCCATAGACCAGTTCGGTCTGGCCGTTGCCATCGATACCGGCAATACACACGATCTCACCGGAACGAACGTCAAAGGACACATTCTTCACCGCATCCTTCTTGCTGGTCTTGGAGGGCACGGTCAAACCGCGAACAGCCAGCACCGTGTCACCGGGAACCTTGTCCTGCTTCTGCACCTGCAGCTGCACGGGACGGCCAACCATCATGTTGGAAAGTTCCTGCTTATTGGTGTCCTTGATGTCCACCGTGCCGATGTATCTGCCCTTACGCAGAACGGTGCAGCGGTCTGCCACAGCCATGATTTCATTGAGCTTATGGGTGATGAAGAGAATGGACTTGCCTTCCTTTGCAAAGCCCTTCATGATCTGCATCAGTTCGTCGATCTCCTGAGGTGTCAGCACAGCGGTGGGTTCGTCAAAGATCAAAATCTCATTATCACGGTAGAGCATCTTCAGGATTTCGGTACGCTGCTGCATACCCACGGAGATATCCTCCACCTTGGCATCCAGATCCACATGCAGACCATACTTTTCAGACAGGGCCTGCACCTTGGCTCTGGCCTGCTTTTTCTGCAGGAAGCCATACTTGGTATCCTCTGCGCCCAGCACAATATTCTCCAGCACAGTAAACACATCCACCAGCTTAAAATGCTGGTGCACCATGCCGATGTTCAGCGCGGTAGCATCATTGGGGTTATTGATCTTCACCACTTGGCCGTTTTTCCGGATCTCACCGGCTTCCGGCTGGTAAAGGCCAAAGAGCACACTCATGAGCGTAGACTTGCCTGCGCCATTTTCACCCAACAGCGCATGGATTTCGCCCTTGCGAAGCTGCAAGGTGATGTTGTCGTTTGCAACAATGCCGGGGAATTCCTTCCGGATGCCCAGCATCTCAATAATGTATTCCGATTGCATTTATTTGCCGCTCCCTTCCTTTTCTAAGGATTTCGCATAGTATCATTATACTGGAAGCGGTGTTGGAAAGCAAGGAAAAATCCGCTAAAACAGAGAATATTCCCCTTTTTCTCCCCCCTTCCAATGGGCAAAAAAAGAGGAAGGCGATTGCCTTCCTCTTCCTTTTTGTTTGTAAATTACTCGACGTAGTTCACAGTCACATTGGCAGTGCTCTCGGGAGCCAGAACCAGGGTGCTGTCGACAGTGACAGTACCGGCAACGATCTTGGCAAACAGAGCCTCGTAGTCCTCGACGGACCAGTTCTGCAGGGACCAGGTATCAGTGGGCAGGCCAACAGCGTTGTCCTTAGCGCCCAGAGCGGTAGCTATGCCACCGATTGTAGCCCACTCACCGGCGTAGTGCTTAGCCAGTGCCCACTGGGTAGCATCGGCCAGGCCCTTCATAGCGGAGGTAATAACGGTCTCGGACTGGAAGGACTGGTCAACGTCAACACCGACAACCTTTGCCTCTTCAGCAGCTGCTGCTGCGGAGATGGAAGCAAACATGGAGCCGCCGCAGGCGAAGATGACCTCGGTGCCATCCTGGTACCAGCCGGTAGCCATGGTCTGCAGCTCGGTGGAAGCGGAGAAGGATGCGCCGTAAGCCCAAGAGTAGTTCAGCTCGACCTTAACGCCCTTTGCAGCAGCGGCAGCCTCAGCGCCCTGTGCAAAACCGTAGCCGAAACGCTGGCAAGCGGGGTTGGTGCCGCCGCCACCGCCCATGAAGCCCAGCTTGGTGTAGCCTTCCATAACGGCAGCGTAGCCAGCCAGATAGCCGGACTGCTCTTCCTGGAAGGAGATGGGAGCGACATTGTCAAAGCCGATGGGATAGCCGTCGATGAAGACGAAGTTGACATTGGGGTACTTTTCAGCAGCAGCCTTCAGAGCAGTTTCCTGCAGGAAGCCGGCGGCGACAACGATCTCAGCACCGTTCTGGCAAGCCAGTTCGAAAGCAGCGATACGGTCCTCGTCGGTGGCAGCGTCGCCATTGGCGGGCTGATAGTACTTGTAGGACTTGTCGTTGGCAGCAGCGTACAGCTTCACGCCGTCGTAGGTGCCCTGGTTGAAGGACTTATCCTTCAGCTGGCCCACGTCGGTAACGAAAGCGATCTGATACTTGCCGTCTTCGGAAGTCATCTCGTCAGCGATATTGTCAGGGTTGGTCAGATCGTCACCTGCGGGAGCGCAGCCAACGAACAGGCTGGCGATCATCATAACAGCCAGCAGCAGAGCAAAAAGCTTTTTCATTTTTTCTTTCCTCCTCGTTTTTAATGGCAGAATCTACCATGACCCTATTATTTCACAATTTGTTAAAGAAATCAACTATTTTTGTAAAATATTTACAGAAAAACGCAAATCTTATGTTTCTACGGTGGAGCTTTGTTTTTCACACTTTTTCAAATTACACGAAATTTATTTCAAAACTTAAGACTTTTTTAATATTTACCCCTTTTTTTCTTCACATTTATCCCATATTATATAGGTAACATGTTTCTACTTATCTTTTTCATTTTTCCTCTCCTCTTTTCTTAATGCAAAATCCGCAGAGCAGATCTGCGGATTTTGCATTTTTTATTTCCTTTCGGGCATCCTAGAGGACGAGGTGACAAATTTTGTTATTATCTTACATGCGCACCATTCTTTTGTACCTGATCCTGGTTGCGGTGATTCGTCTAATGGGCAAGCGGCAGTTGGGAC
>JAGCMI010000102.1 GCA_017646545.1 Oscillospiraceae bacterium
AACGGCTTCGTCATCGAAACCACAACCCAAGGCTATGCCGGCCCCATCACCATGCTCATTGGCGTGGACAACGATGGCAAGGTCACCGGTTTGGTGGTTAGAGAAATGTCCGAAACCTTCGGTCTGGGTGCCAATGCCCTGAACGATGTGGATTTTCTGAAACAGTTTTTGAATTCTGAAGGCGACTTTGCCATTGGAAGTGCCGATGCCGACGCCTTCTCCGGTGCAACTGCTGAAGTAGAAACCGAAGCTGAGGTGTACATCGACGGCATGACCGGCGCCACCGTCACCTCCAAAGCCATCGTCCGCTGCGTCAATTCCGCGGTCAGCTATGTCACCGGTGCGGATGTTGGCTCCGGCGCTACTTCTTGGGGAGGTTAAGGTATGAAAAACAACAAATACTTCCTCAATACCGCGCTGGCAGCGGTTCTGGGTGTAATTCTGCTGGCAGCGGTTTTCGTCCGCGCCTTTGCCCCTGCGGTGCTGATTCCCGATTTTGACATTCCCCTGCTGGTGCTGTTAAGCCTTGTGGCGCTGCTGGTGGATCACTATCTGGGCAAAAACACCCAGCGCTGCTACATCTGCGTGAGCGTGTTCTCCCTGCTTACTTTTGGCATTCTGCCCCTTGCCGCCGGCTTTGTGGGACTTTTGGAGGCGGTAAAGCTGGGTCTTGTCGGCGGCATCGTGTTTACGCTGGTAACATGGATCTTCACCACCATGCAAGATCGCATCGCCACCGGCCCTGCTGCCAAGCTGGCGCCCGTGATGACCGCTTTGGGTCTTTTCCTGGCAAGTCAGGCCTTTGCCGGCTGGATTCTGTAACAGCAACCCCCTCCTTGAAAAGAGGAGGGGGTTATTTTTGTTGTATTGCCCACAAAGTGAAATTTGCAAACAAAAAAGCCGCCCCTTTCGGAGCGGCATTTGCAGTTATTTAGCGGACGTACTCGATGACCACGCGACGGTTGGGCTCAGTGCCGGTGGAGTGGGTGGTGATGTTCTCCATCTCCTGCAGCGCAGAGTGGATCACATGACGCTCGTAAGCATTCATGGGCTCCAGTGTGGTGCGGCGGCGGGCCTTCAGCACCTGCTGTGCCTTCTTACGGGCATACTTGCGCAGGCTGTCCTCCCGCTTGGCGCGGTACTGCTCGGCATCCACATTGATGCGGATGTAGCCGTCGACACCGCGGTTGACGGAGTAGTTGGCCAGATGCTGGATGGCATCCAGCGTATCGCCACGGCGGCCGATCAGGTAACCCAGATCTTCGCCCACCAGTTCCACATGGTAAGTATTGTCCTCACCCTTGACGGCATGAGGCACAGCATTGCTGCCCATGTTCTCCAGCAGACCCTTGATGAACACCTCGATCTTCTCCTCAATGGAGCCGGGCTCCACGGGGGCATAGACCTTGGGCTGCTCAGGCTGCTTCACTTCCTTAACAGCTTCAGCCTTCTTTTCGGGCTTGGGCTGCTTGCTCTGGCGCTCCTGCTTGGGGGCCTCCTGCTTGGGAGCCTTGGGGGCTTCCTTCTTGGGCTCAGGCTTGGATTCTGCCTTGGGCTGCTCTGCCTTGGGGGCGGGAGCAGGATTATTCACCTTCTGCTTGCTGCGGGATGCGCTGCCCAGAGCACTCTTGGGTGCCTCCTTCTTGGGCTCGTCCGGTACTTCATAGGTCACCTGCACCTTGGCAAGCTGTGCGCCAAAACCTAGGAAACCGGGCTTGGCCTGCTGCAGCACCTGAACGGAAACGCTGTCGCGATCCAATCCCAGCTGAGCCAGAGCAGCTTCCACAGCTGCGTCAATGGTCTTGCCGGTGGCTACAATGGTCTTTTCCATCTTTATTCTTCCTCCGTAGAATTGTATCGGTTGGGATCGTAGGCACGACCCTTGCAGTAAGGACGCTCAGCGATACCGGAGAGGGTCTTCTTCTCCTCTTCAGGCTCAGCAACGATGCCCTTCTTGGCCAGATACTCGGCCTCAGCGGCAGCGCGGGCAGCAGCCTCTTCTTCCTTCTGCTTCTGCTGCAGCTTCTTCTTGCTGGTGTTGGCAGTGATGCCATCGGGGTTGGCAGCACGACGCTCTGCGCGGACGCGCTCCTTCTCTGCTTCAATGGCCTCCAGCTCCTGATGACGCTTCAAACGCTCTGCATCTTCCGCATCATAGATCTTGCGGTAACGCTTGGTGAGAATGGTATCCTCAATGGTACGCACCACACCGCCGACGAACCAGTACAAAGACAGACCGGCAGGCACGGTGAAGCCGATCCAGAGGCTCATCAGGGGCATCATCCACATCATCATCTTCGACTGCTGGGCAGCCTGGGACTTTTCAGCGGTTTCCTTATCCTGAAGGCCCTTCTCGTTGGTAATGACGGAGTCATTGGACTTCTGAGAGATGAACATCTGCAGCACCTGGCTGCCAGCGGACAGAACAGGGATCAGGAACAGACCGATATTGGCCCAGTTCCACACTTCCCACTTAAACACATTGAACACGGGGGTGCCACCCAGGTTGATGCCCAGGAAGCCAAAGTTAATGCCCTCCAGAGTTGCCTCGGAGATGCCGGGGATGGCGGCCTGCAGCTGGGCAGCGTACTGGGGGATATACTGCGCTGCCATAACCTGCGCATAGTAGCTGTTGCCGGTGAACAGCTCGGGGTTGATCGCCTTGATGGTGTCAACGATCAAGGCAGCGTTCTCAGGGGTCTCGCCCAGCAGATAACGGATGGGCTCACGGATCACGGAGAACAGAGGAATCAAAATCAGCAAAGGAACGAAGCTCCACAGACAGCCACCGCAGCCCATGGAAGCACCTTCCTCCTGCTGCAGCTTCTGAATGGCCTCATTCTGCTTCTGCTTATCATCTGCGTACTTACGCTGGATTTCCTGAATACGGGGCTGAAGACGGGACATCTTCATCATGCTCTTCTTACTCTTGGCGGTGATGGGCAGCAGAACCAGCTGCACAATGATTGCAAAGAGAATCATCGCCACACCGTAGTTGCCCAGCAGGCCGTAAAGCTGATTCAGCAGCCAGCCGAAAGGCACGGTGATGAGGTCGGAAAACTTAAATGCCAGGAACATAGACATACCTCCTGTTGGTTGTCAAGGGACGGGGTCAAAGTAGGGATGTTTGGAAAAGGGATGACAGCGCATCAAGCGCTTAAATGTCAGCCATCCACCTTTGACGGCGCCGTATTTTGTGATTGCTTCGACTGCATAAGCCGAGCAGGTGGGATGATAGCGGCATCGGGGTGGGAATGCCGGAGAGATCTTCCGCTGGTAAAAGCGGATCATGCTAAGCATTATTTTCTTCATGGCAGCACCTCGTGCTTTTTTCCTCCGCCTGAATGCCCATTTTCTTTGCCAAAGCCAGGAAAGCATCCGTCATTACGGCAAAGTCGGCCTTGATGGTCCGTGTGCGTGCCACCACAACAATATCCCAGCCTGGCTGGAATTTTTCCTCATTCAGGCGATAAATCTCCCGAATTCTGCGGCGTACCCGATTGCGCACCACTGCATGACCCAGTTTTTTGCCAACAGTAATGCCCACACGGTTGCCTGCCGTGTGGTTGCGCCGGGCATAGATCACAAAGTAGGCATTTGCCTGACCCGTGGTGGTGTACAGCCGCCGGAATATGTGGTTAAGCTTCAGCGGAGCAGAAAATTTCATAAAATAATACCCCCTAAGAATACCCCCACCGGAGTATCCCAAGGCATCTCAAAAATGTATACCCCATGAGCAGAGCCTGCGTGCTCCCCTGCTCAAATAAAACAAAAATATTTTTGCAAAACCAATCTGGCGCGCTCGCAAAATGTATTGTCGATTCCGGAGCGAGAAATTTTGTCACAGGCGAAGAGTCGGGATCGCAGAAATACTTGGTGTATTTCAAGATCACGAACCGCACGGATGAGGCAAAAGAGCCGGTCCGGGGCGACCAGACATTTTAAGAGTGTGCCAAAAATAAAACGGGGCGGGGCGAAATATCGCCCCGCACACAAACCCCTTTTGCTGCTGCTCTTACGCAGCGCATCGCTTAGGCGGACAGAACCTTACGGCCCTTTGCACGGCGGCGGGCGAGAACCTTACGGCCGTTGGAAGAAGCCATTCTCTGGCGGAAGCCATGAACCTTGGAACGATGACGACGGCTGGGCTGGTAGGTACGCTTCATTCGGTACACCTCCTTTGTGTGATTACATCTATGCTCGACAGCCAAAATCGGCTGCAGCAATCCATAGTTTCTGACCATACAAGGTCATTCTGCAGTATTATAACCGAAAAATGCAAGCAGGTCAATCTTTTTTTTACATTTTTTCAAAGAAGTTCACCCTTTTTCTCCCCCACCGCCTTCCAATCGCAGTTTATGAGGCAAGACAAAGGGTATCATCCCTGCAGTTTCTCCCGCAGGATGCTCACCGGCTCTCCACCTGCGCCAGCACCGCCCGGGCAATGGTGGCCATGCCGTCGGCGGTGGGATGGAATCCGTCGATGGTGTCGTAGGGTTGGGCAGGGTCGTAGATATCCACCAAGCGGCAGCCGGCTTTTTCTGCACAAAGACGGATCACACCGCAATATTCCCCAAAATGTCCTCCTGCCCGGTATGCCGGGATTTCCACCTCCGGATGGGCGCTCCAGCAGCTTCTGGGCAGGGTCAGACACCAAATTTCCGCCTTAGGATAATTGCGCTTTATCTTCTCCAGCATGGCTTCATAGGCCACGGAGAACACCCGCAAACCCTCCATTTGTCCATCCGGCTTCAAGGGCATTCCACAGCCCCAATCATTGATGCCCATGAGAATCATCACCACATCCGGCGCTTGCCCCTCCTCTCCCAAGCCGCCGGTGCGTGCATCGCTGCAGCCGTAAGATTCGATTTGGCAGGAAGGATGGCGGCAGACCGTACTGCCGGAGAAGGCATTGTTGACCAAAAGCTTTCCCTGCAACTTTTCAATCACCTTGCCCCACCAGATATCCTCCGGAACAAATACACCGGCAAGATAGCGGTTTTCCCCCTGATAAAACACGGCATAGTCCTCTGGCTGATACCCATCCAGCGTGCTGATGGAATCCCCCAGCACGGAAAAATACTTGCCTTTGTAATGCTCTTTTTTCATTCCCGGCAGCCTCCTTTCAAGCGGTTTTTTCTAATCAAAAGTATAGCACTTCCCTTTCCAAATTACCACCCTCTGTTTTTCAAATTGTACCTTGGCATGGGCCGGGGCTTCCGCCCCAAAAGAAATGGCAGAAGCTGCATTTCTTTTTGCATAAATTTTCTAAGGAAAGCAAACAATACCTCCGAAATCCAAATTCAGGAGGTATTTCTTATGATTCACAAAAAATGGCTCTGCCTGGCGCTGGCGCTGGTGTGTGCCGGTGGTTTTTGCCTCAAGGCCATGGCCGCCGAGGTGGATTGCGACAGCATTTACTGCTTCACCGCCAAGGATTTTTCCGAAAATCAACTGGAAGGGGTGTGCATCACAGGTCTGCCCAACAGCGAAGCGGGCACCATTTTGCTGGGCACCCGGGTGATTCGCACCGGTGATATCCTCACCGCGGAGCAACTGCAGCAGCTGACCTTCCACCCCCTGCGTACCCAGCAGGATACGGATGTGACGGTGACATATCTGCCCATCTACGAAAACAAGGTGGATAAAAGCACCACCATGACCATCTGCATCCGGGGCAAGGTGGACAAAGCACCTGCGGCAGAGGATTCCGCCCTGGAGACCTATAAAAATCTGCCGGTCAATGGGAAATTGAAAGTCCATGACCCGGAGGGGGAAAATATGACCTTCACCCTCATCCGCGGCCCCAAACGGGGCGATGTGGCCCTGCAGGAGGATGGCAGCTTCACCTATACCCCAAAAAAGAACAAGGTAGGCACCGACTCCTTCACCTACACCGCCACCGACCCTGCCGGCAATGTGTCCCGCCAGGCTACCGTGACCATTCAAATTCTCAAGCCCGGTGACCAGATGCCCTACTCCGATACCGTGGGCTTAGATTGCCGCTTTGCCGCGGAATGGCTGAAGAATACCGGTGTGTTTACCGGTGAAAATGTCAGCGGCAAGCTGTGCTTCCGTCCGGAGCAGACAGTTACCAGAGGGGAATTTGTGGCCATGCTGGTGCAGTCGCTGGGGCTGCAGGTGGAGGAAGATGCCACCTACACCGGCTTCACCGATGACACCCCCACCTGGCTCAAACCCTATCTTGCCGCAGCGCTGCGCTCCGGTCTCACCGCCGGTTGGCCGGGCGGCAGTGTATTCGGCAGCAATAAGCCAATCACAGGTGCTGAGGCAGCGCTACTGCTGCAAAATGCCCTGGCATTGCCCGTGACCACCTCCGCTGTTTCCGGCCCCGTAGAGAGCGCTCTGCAGTGTCTGGCGGAGAACGGCTTTGAAATCTCTGCGGACGATCTGTTGACCCGCGCCCAGACAGCGCAGCTGCTGTATCAGACCAATCAGCTTTCTGCCACCGCACCAGGCTTGCAGGTACTGCTGAGAAAATAAGAAAAAGGCGGCTCATAGAGCCGCCTTTTTTTACATAATGTCCTTGCATGCAAAGAATTTTCTCATAGGTACAAAGAGTGCTCCGGCAATCGCCAGAGCAATCACCGTATTGGGCAGCATATACACCCCGTTATACACCAGCGAGTAGATATGGGGATTCGAGAACACACCCAGAGCCTCCAAACCCTCGATGCCGGTGGGTTCAATGATGCGGTACATGGTGATGCCGCTGATGTGATGCACCGCAAACCGGCCGGCACAGCCCAGTGCCACACCGGGAAAAATGCCCCAAGCCTTTCCCCGGAAGACGCCGCCAATCGCCAACGCAGTATAGGCCACCAAATAATCCAGCAGTATGGACTGCCAGCCCCAGGCATAGCCGCCACCCAGCAGCATATCCAGCAGGCCATAGGCAAAGCAAATCACCAAACCCCGGCCTACGCCCCAGCGATGGACATACAGCAGCAACGGAAACATGGCCAGCGTCACGCTGCCACCTTGCGGCAGACTGGCAAAAATGATGCCCGACAGATAGTTCAGCACCACCGCCAGCGCCAGCAGCACCGCGCCCTCGGTCAGCGACCGGGTCTTCAAATATTTCTTGTTCGACATAGAGATACCTCCTTAAAAAATAATGATCACATTACATCCCGTCCAGGTGCAATGTGATCCAAAGAGAATCCCATATGTGCATCTTTCCCTCCGACGGTATTGGCCGTATCAGGTTCACGGGTCTGGGCTACATATCCCACTCTCAGCCGAATGCATCCGGCTCCCCGAAGACGATTTTATGTTGTGATCAAGAATATTATAACGAAAAATACCAAAAAGTCAAGACAGATAACTTGGGATTTATCGAATTGCAAACACACCAGGGAGGGCATCGTCCCCCTATGTCATTCCGAGGCCCGTCAGGGCCGTGGGAATCTCCCGGGATAAACCTTCCGTCTTGTATATACCTTGATGAATGGGGCAATTCCTACCAGGAGATTGCCACGGTCGCGTTGCTCCCTCGCAATGACACGGTTTTCGATGCTCTGTCACATTGAACTGCCCCACAAACTGAAATTTTTAACCTTCGCAAAGAAACAGCGCCGGGAATTTCTCCCGGCGCAAAACTTATGCCATTTCGGTGCTGAGCTTCTTGCCGCCCAGAATGTGGAAATGCAGATGATGTACGGTCTGACCGCCGTCGCTTCCGCAGTTGGAAACCACACGGTAGCCATGTACCAGACCCTCTGCCTCTGCAATCTTGGGAATCACAGTAAAGATATGGGCCACCACGGAAGCATTTTCAGCATTCACTTCCGCCACGGAGCCGATGTGATTCTTGGGAATCACCAGAATGTGGGTGGGCGCCATGGGGGCAATGTCCCGGAAAGCCAGCACCAGCTCATCCTCATAAACCTTGGTAGAAGGGATATCGCCCTTCACGATCTTACAAAACAGACAGTTTTCCATAATAAGTACCTCACTTATACTTTTGATTCCGCATTACTCTGATAGCTGACTTCCTCAATGCAGGCATCGGAAACCAGCTTGGCAAAGAACTCCCGGCGGCGCTGTTCGTTCTTCCGGCCGGTGAACCAGGCCCGGAAAGTGATCCGATAGCCATCTTCCTGCCGGGTGGCATTGAGTTCAAAGATGGTGACCTTCGAGCCGGCGGCAGCCTTGTTGATCAGCTCCAATGCAGCAGGCACATCCGTGGTACGGATCAGGAAACGATCCTCTGCGCTGTGGTTATGGATCAGCTTGCGCTGCAGGGCTTCAAAAATGGTGAGGGTAATCAGGGTAAAAATCATACCTGCCACCGCAATGACATAGAAGCCAAAGCCTGCGGCAATGCCCAGACACGCCACCGCCCAAACGCTGGCAGCGGTGGTCAAACCCTTGACATTGACACCCTCTTTCATAAAGGTGCCGGCACCCAAAAAGCCCACACCGGTGATCACCTGCGCACTCAAACGGGCGGGGTCAGCACTGGAATTGTAGTGGGTGAAGATCATCTCGCCCATCAGCGATGCCACGCAGGCACCCAGCGCCACCAGAATGTGGGTTCGCAGACCTGCCGGGCGGTGGGTAAATTCCCGTTCCATACCGATCAGCATACCTACCAGCATGGCACAAAACAGTCGCAGACAGATGGCTGCAATGCCCGGCTCCATGTTGATATATTCATTCCAAATCGTATCCCAAGTCATAGCAGACCTCCTTTCAGAAGATCAATTGTTGTTTATAACGGTAATGCTCGTAGGGCAGAGCTTGCGCCCACCCTGCAGAAAACAACAATTGCCTGCACGAAATCAATCCTCGTCCAGCTTCAGCACGGCCATAAAGGCCTCGGAAGGAACGGACACCGTACCGAAGGTACGCATTCTCTTCTTGCCTTCCTTCTGCTTTTCCAGCAGCTTCTTCTTACGGGTAATATCACCGCCGTAGCACTTGGCCAGCACATCCTTACGGACGGCCTTGATGGTCTCACGGGCGATGATCTTGCCGCCGATGGCAGCCTGCACCGGAATTTCAAACTGGGCTCTCGGGATATTCTCCTTCAGCTTTTCGCAGATCTTACGGGCGCGGGGGTAGGCATTTTCCGCAAAGAGGATGAAGCTCAGGGCGTCCACAATGTCGCCGTTCAGCAGAATATCCAGCTTTACCAGCTTGCTGGGACGGTAGCCGATCAGTTCATAGTCCAAGCTGCCGTAACCACGGGTACGGGCTTTGAGCGCATCAAAGAAGTCGTAGATGATCTCATTGAGGGGCATATC
>JAGCMI010000103.1 GCA_017646545.1 Oscillospiraceae bacterium
CAGACGATGATCTTGGGCAGCATAGCGTAGATGCCGGAGATGGCAACGCTCTGCTTCTGACCGCCGGAGAGCTCCATGGGCTTGCGGTTCAGCAGGTGCCCCAAGTTCAGTTCCTGAACGCTGCGATCCACGCGCTTCATGCACTCTTCGTAGTTGTAACCCAGGTTGGTAGCGCCGAAGGCGATATCTTCTTCCACGGTCATGCCGAACAGCTGGGTGTTGGGATCCTGGAACACCAGACCCACGGTCTGTGCCATCTTGGCCACGGTGGTCTTGGTGGGATCCATGCCGTCAACGGTGACCTGACCGGTCAAATCGCCCTTGACGAAGTTGGGGATGATGCCGTTCATCATCTCGCACAGGGTGGTCTTGCCAGCGCCGGTGGGGCCGGTGATAACCACAAAGTCGCCTTCCTTGATGTCCAGGTTGATGTTCTTCAGGACACGGCGGTTGGAGTTGGCGTACTTGAAGTTGACATTTTCATACTTAATGATGCTGGGACGGGGATCGTTGTCCACATAGGGAGCAGCGACTTCCTCGTTTTCGTCATCGTCAGCCTCGTGACCTTCCACCTTTCTGCGGTTCTGGGCAGCGGAGATGGCGGTGTGGGCGATGACTGCCAGCAGACAGTTAACAAAGGAGCCCAGAATCTGGGGGACCAGGGTGGTGATCATCATCTGCCAGCCCAGCATGACCAGCCAGGGCAGGATGCACAGGGTGTTCACGAAGGTACCAACGATCAGACCCACGATCTTGCCGCACTTCTTGGAAGCGATGCCGAAGCACACAGCGGCCAGAGCCATGTTGATCATGTAGTAAGGCACCAGTGCTGCCCAGCCGGAGAAGCCGGACATCAGATTGGCGAAGAAGGTGCCGAATGCGGCAACCACAGCGCCCACCTGCCAGCCGAACATCAGCGTACCGAAGTAGCCGGCCAGGGAGTCCAGACGAATGGAGGTGGCGGGGCCGGGGATGGTAATCATACCGCCGGCGGCGGCAACAGCAGCCAAGACGGCGATCTTAGCCACGATCCGGGTGGTCCAGCCTTCTTCCTTCACGAGGGAGGGAAGACGCTTGTTCCACCAGGCGCCCAGGAGGAAGGTTACCACCAGCATCACAGCGCCGATGGCATAAGTTGCTAAAAGTCCTGCAGTACCTGTTCCTAACATAAACAGTCTCTCCTTGATAAAATGTTTTTTCTGGGTTTATTTTATGGCTTGACCGTTAGTTACTCCGGTCAAAAACCAATGTGCACTTTTTTCCGTGGATAATGTGGGTGCTGTATTCAATGGGGCGCTGCTTGGCGTCATAGCCGATGCGGTTGGAACGCATACCTGCGGTCAGGTCGCCCAGCTGCAGCAGCTGACTTTCGTATTCGCCGATGATGATGGGTTCCAGAATGTCCTTGGCGCGGACAACTTCCTGATTGTACTTGCCCTTCAGCAGATGGTAGATGGATTGGGAAAGATCTTCCTTCTCAATGCCGGGAACCAGCGCATAGGGGAAATTCATCACCTCCACCATACACGGTTCGTTGTTGACCAGCCGGAGGCGGGAGATGGTGACAACTTTGTCGCCTTCTTCCAGATCCAGCGCCCGGCGCAGGGAGGGATCGGCAGTGCGGATCTTGCAGCTTAAAAGCTGTGCAGAGGGGCGCATGTTCAGTCCCATCAGTTCCTGGCTGAAGCCCTGAACACCGTTCATGGAAGTAAGGCCATAGGTTTCGGACACAAAGGTACCCTTGCCTTTTCCGCGGGTCAGCAGACCCTCGTTTACCAGATCCAAAATGGCCCGGCGCACGGTGATGCGGCTTACGCCATAGATGGTGCAAAGCTCCGCCTCCGTGGGGATCATGCTGTTGGGAGGGTAGGCGTTGCCGGTGATCATGCTCCGTATATTTTCACGGATCTGATAGTATAACGGCTCAATGGTATTTCGAGATAATTCCATAGGCATCCACCTGTTTGCTTCGTAAATGTATTATAATGTTATATTACAGGATAAAATATATCATGCAGGGGTTCACAATGCAATAGCCTTGGTGCATATTCTACAAAGATGGCAAATTGGGGCGGGGAAAACCCCGGTTTTCGCCCTCTGTTTCCCCTGTTTTTGGTAAAAATTGACAATTGCTCTAAAAGCCATACGGAAAGAGGTTGAAAAAGGAAAAAGCAGCGGCCATCCCCGGGGGGATGAGCGCTGCTTTTTGTTATGTTTGATAGTGCTGCTGCATTTCTTTGGAGGCAGCGTCCACCTCTTCTTTCAGCTCCCGGGCGGATACCCGCAGCACACCGCTGCGGATGGAACTTAGCTGCACCAGGGCATCGGAAGTGGCGACCCGCACATTATAATTGGGGCCGATTTGGGAAACCAGAGATTCGATGTAGGCATCGCCGGTCTGATTTTCCTTGGTGAATACCACCTGAATACTGACATATTTCTCTTTTTCGCCGGGGTTGCCCTTTACCTTGTAGCCGTCAAAGACCACCACCAGCCGGCATTTTTTATAGGAGGCATAGCTCGAGAGCTTATCGCACAGATGCCGACGGGCAGCTTCCAGATCGTTTGCGGCAGTATCTGCCAATTCCGGCCAGGCGAAGATCATATTATAGCCGTCCACGATGAGATATTGCTGCTTGGGCGGGCGGATGGTGATCAGTTCCGAAGCGGGGCGGTTTGCCGGAGCATGGTATTGGGGGCGCTTGATGGGGCCAAACTCCCGTTCCATGATTTTTTCCAGTTCCAGATCTTCTGCATAGAGATTGCGGGTAAGGATCTGGGGGGCTTTTTCTTCCTTGAGGCCGCTTTCCAGGTGCATATAATTCTTCACCTCATGCCACTTCACCGTAAAACCGGCGCCGTGGGCGCAGAAAACGGAATCGGGGGTGTTTTCCAGATCCGCCTCCGGATCGTAGGCGGCTTTTTCCACCACCGCATCGGTGTTGTGGCAGGGTAAATACCCGTGCAGACTGATCTGCAGCTGGCCTCTGCCCTGGGTATAGGAGGCCAAGGTCTGGCTGTAATCTCCCAGTTCCGATGCCGGTACCAGACCGGTGAGCACGGAGTTTTCCCCCAGATTTTCCGGGGCATCCAACTCGCCGCCCATGGCGCGGATATCGGTGATGGCACGGCCGATGCTGGGGGTGGGGGCGGTGATCTGGAAGGCATACCACGGCTCCAACAGCACCGATTTTGCCTGCATCAAGCCTTGGGGAATGGCACGGTAAGTGGCTTGGCGGAAATCACCGCCCTCCGTGTGCTTCAAGTGGGCTTTGCCCACCAGAAGGGTCAGTTTCATGTCCGTGATGGGCGCACCCGTCAGCACACCTCTGTGGGTCTTTTCCGACATGTGCCCCAAAATCAGCCGCTGCCAGTTGATGTCCAGCACATCGGTGGAGCAGGTGGTGTCAAACTGCAAGCCGCTGCCCCGGGGCAGGGATTCCAGCAGGATGTGGGCTTCTGCATAATGCCGCAAAGGCTCGAAATGACCCACACCTTCTACCTTATTTTCGATGGTTTCCAGATAGTAGATCTTGGGATCCAGCAGGGAAATTTCCACATTGAACCGCTGCTGCACCAGACTTTTGAATACTTCCAGCTGAACTCTGCCCATGATCTGCACGGAGATTTGCTTGGTGCTGTTGTCCCACAGCAGCCGCAGCAGGGGATCTTCTTCTTCCAGCATCCGCAGCTTGGGCAGCAGCAGGGAAGGATCCATGGGGGCGTGGATGCGGTAGGTCATAACCGGCTGCAAGGTGGGTTTTGGGGAAGAGGTTTCCTGCCCCAAACCTTGACCGGCGTAGGTTTCGGAGAGTCCCGTCACCGCGCAGAGCATACCGGCGGTGGCTTCTTCTACTGTGGTAAATTTTTCACCGGAATACAGCCGAATGGCTTGGATTTTTTCTTCGCCGATGGCGCTGCGTACTTTTAATGTGCCGCCGGTGATCCGCAGCCATGTCAGGCGATTGCCTTGGGGATCCCGGGAAATTTTGTATACTTTTGCAGCAAAATCCGCCCCGGAAGGGGGTTGGGGTGCATATTGATCCAGAATTTGCAAAAATTCTTCAATGGCGGTCAGCTTCAGCGCAGAGCCAAAACAGCAGGGGAAAATCCGGCGCTGGGCGATGAGGGATCGGAGATTGCCGTCGGTGACGATGCCGGATGCCAGATAATTTTCCAGCAGCGCCTCGTCGCACATGGCGGCCGCTTCGTGAATTTCCGCTGTGGGCGCGCCGAAATCAATGCAGCCCGGATCCAAGCGGCTCTGCAGGGAGGAAAGCAGTTTCTGCTTGTCCGTGTCCGGCAGGTCCATTTTGTTGATGAAAAGGAAGGTGGGCACATGGTATTGCTGCAGCAGCTTCCAAAGTGTGGCGGTGTGGGCCTGCACACCGTCGGTGCCGCTGATGACCAAAATGGCGCAGTCCAAAATGGGCAGCGTCCGCTCGGTTTCTGCGGAAAAATCCACATGTCCGGGGGTGTCCACCAAGGTCAGCACTCGGTTTTTTGTTTCCAGCATGGCCTGCTTGGAGAAGATGGTAATGCCCCGCTGACGCTCGATGCTATGGGTGTCAAGATAGGCATTACCGTGATCCACACGGCCCAGTGTACGTCTTGTACCGCTGACATACAGCAGCGCTTCGGAAAGGGTGGTCTTGCCGGCATCCACATGGGCCAGCAGTGCCACGCAGCAAGGCGTCTTTTTTTCTTGTTCAGGCATAAAAACGCCCCTCTCATGGTTAATTTCGAGTATTATACCATGTGAGGGGGCTTTCGTCGATAGAAAAACCAATATTTTTTACCAAAAGTCAGATGCTGTTTATCTGTTGTTGAAAGGAATGATTTCAAATTCCTGATTTAGCAAATCAAAATAATATATTGTTCCTGTGTTGACAGGACGCCCCACCAACAACTTCACGCATAGGGATGTTTGCAGAGCGGCACACAGAGCCGGGGTGAAACTAAGGACACTTTTGTCGCCAAGAACGGTTTCTTCAGGATACAAAAGTTCCATCAGATGATCACCGGGCATGGAAATGGCTGCCTGGGCAACCCAACCGCTGATCGCACCGTAGATATAAGGGATATTCGATGAGGCACAGGCGGCAGCCAGCAGTTTCCGGCTTTCCGGGTTGTCCAATCCATCCAGTACCGCATCGCAATCTGCCAACAATGCTTGCACATTGTCCTTTGTCATAAATGCTTCCACGCATTGTGCTTCAATATCCGGATTTACCAAATGGATGTGTTCTGCTGCGGTTTTGGCCTTGCTGATGCCCAGCAGGGACACCTTGGAAAGAAGTTGCCGGTTCAGATTGGAAGGTTCAAACACATCCCCATCCACAGCGCGGATGGCTCCGATACCGATGCGGGTCAGTTGGTCAATCAAGTGACCGCCCAGACCACCACAACCGACCACGAGAACCCTTTTTTGCCGGAGGACACCCCACTCTTCCTCTGTTAAGGCAGGAATATTACGCGCATAACGGGCATCCATGGGTTAACCGCCTCCCACTGCGGGGAACAGAGAAACGATATCTTCGTCCTTAACCGCGGTTTCCGGCTTCTGGTGGAAACCATTGATCAGCAGAATGTTTACTTCCTCACGCTGAATGTTCAGCACATCCATAATATCCTGCACATTTTTGACGGAGTCGGGCTCCATATGGTATATTTTCTGCCTGCCCTGGCGCAGACCGGCAAAAAGGCGAACTTCAATCATAGGGATTCTCCTTTTTTGAAAGTAAGAGGGAGGGGCGAACCCCTCCCTCTTTAATTATATGATTTTTGCAATGGATTCGTCAAGTATTATTTACCAATGCACTCATCCAGACCCAGACGCTTCAAAGTCTCGTCGGTGGGGAATGCAGCTTCCCAACCACGGACCTTGTAGTACTCGGGCAGGGTGACGGGCAGCTTGGAAACCAGACCCTTGGAGGGACCGTTGGGGATGGGCTCTTCCAGCAGACGCTTGGGCAGGCGGTCATCCTCGGGCTTCATGCCGGCAGCCTTGTTGAACATTCTCTCGATGTTGTAGATACGCTCGCCCAGCTCCAGAACTTCCTCGGGGGTGTACTCGGTGCCGCAAGCAGCGTTGAGCAG
>JAGCMI010000002.1 GCA_017646545.1 Oscillospiraceae bacterium
GGGGAGGACGGATTCGAACCATCGAAGCGATACGCAGCAGATTTACAGTCTGTCCCCTTTGGCCACTCGGGAACTCCCCCATATTCATTTCTTTCTGTTTGTCTGGTTGGAGCCGGTAGACGGACTCGAACCCCCGACCTGCTGATTACAAATCAGCTGCTCTACCGACTGAGCTATACCGGCGGCTCAAACAGAACACGCTTATTATAGCATGGGTTTTCAAAATGTCAAGCAAAATTTTTGTCTTTTCTTCAATTTTTTCAAAAACACCGCTCCGGCCTATCCGGAGCGGTGTTTAAGGTCAATTACAGCACAAACTGGCAAACGCAGAAGGCCACATAGATGCACAGCAGCGTAATGCCCTGCCAGCGGTTCAACTTCTTACCCAGCAGCGCGGGGAAGATCATCAAAGACATCACACCCAGCATCACGGGAATGTCGAACACCAGGCTCAGATTCAGACCGGTATCCAGCAGGGTGTTCTCAGCAGGCACATCAAAGGGAGCCAGGGAAACGGCCACACCGGAAACCAGCACCAGATTGAAGATATTGGCGCCAATCACATTGCCCACGCCCAGAGAAGCGCGGCCCTTCTTCAAGGAAGTGATGGTGGTAACCAGTTCGGGCAAGCTGGTACCCAGCGCGACGAACAGCAAAGCGACCACAGTTTCGGGAACGCCCAGACCGATGGCAATGATCTGACCATGCTCAACCAGCAGGTCAGCGCCCACCGCGATGATGCCAGCGCCTGCCACCAGCAGGATCAGTTCCATCCACATCTTGCGCTCGGCTTCGCCACCCTTACCGATGGTGATCTTTGCACCCAGCAGCAGATAGGCAATCATCACACCGGCAACAACAGCAGAATACCAAACAGGAATCTCTTCGAACAGCATACCGCCCAGCGCCACCGCGCCAGCCACCAGACCCACGATGATCAGGCCGGACCAAGGCATGCCGGAAGCCTCTTCCTCGCCATCCTCGTCAGCAGCAGTATCGGGGTTCTTCAGGCCGTTACGCACGGTCATCAGCATATAAACCACGAAAATGGCCAGCATCACAAAGCCCATCCACTGGGGGAAGGTTCCCAGCGCATATGCCGCCACGCAGTACAAAGCAGCGGAGCAGAAGAAGAAAATCGCAGGGGTCTTCATGGACTTGACATTCACGGGGCCGGGGTTGCAGGTAATGGAGATTGCGGCAATCAGCGCAGTGTTGCAGATGATGGAGCCGATGGCATTACCGTAAGCCATTGCACCGGAACCGGCCAGCGCGCCGGTGGTGGAAACCATAACCTCGGGCAGGGTGGTGCCGATGGAAACAACGGTGGCGCCCACCACGATATCAGGCAAATTAAAACGCTTGGCGATGCCAACAGCGCCGTCGACAAACCAGTCGCCGCCCTTGATCAGCAGCACCAGGCCAACAGCAAATAAAAGAACAGATACAAGCATGAAATGCTCCTTTCAAAAATTTTACCCGTAGATTTTATCAAAAGATCAACAATTTGTAAAGCGCTCACAAAAAATAACTTTTTCTTTTCTATTTCTTTGCTCCGAATTTTTGCTTTTTTTCATCAAAAGAATTTCCGAAAGTACTGGATTATCCGGAACAGATATGCTATACTGGTGTGGTAAATTGTAGATCTATGCCCTTTTGTATCTTCTTGCTCTGCATAAGTGCACGACGGAATGTACAAAAGAGCATAGATCCAGTACATCAATTTCAAAGGAAGGTGCGAAATTGGAGAACTACACCAAGTATCAGTTGAAGGCTTTCGACGAGCTGGCCGGCCTGCTGGAAGGCAAGGACAACCTGTTCGTGATCGCCTGCAACAAGTGTTTCAAGGAATTTGAAACCACCAATGAGCCTGATTGCGACCAGTTCCTGAAGCTGGCCGAGGGTCTGGACAAGACCATTACCGGTGTCGCAAAGGCAGATTTCCTGTGCAACAAGTATAAGGCTGTCAAGGCACTGCCCGACATGATCCCGGAAGGTACCGAGCATGTGGTGGTCATTTCCTGCGGTCTGGGTATCCAGACTGTGGCCGATGTGACCGGAAAGAGCGTCATCGCTGCCGCCAACTCCCTGAACTACACCGGTCATCACGGCATGGCTCTGACCAAGAAGGCCTGCGATGCCTGCGCGCAGTGCTATCTGACCATCACCGGCGGCATCTGCCCCATCGTTGACTGCTCCAAGAGCCTGGTCAACGGTCAGTGCGGTGGCGCCAAGGATGGCAAGTGCGAAGTCAGCCCCGACAAGGACTGCGCTTGGCAGAAGATCCAGGAGCGTCTGGAAAAGCAGGGTCGTCTGGAGGAACTGAAGGCACAGCCCGTTCAGATCCGCGACTACTCCAAGGTCAATTTCAAGGTTATCAACGATTATGTCAAGGCCATCCGCGGCAAGGCGCTGGAAGGCTGGTACGGCGGCATTCACCCCGTGGAAGGCAAGGAGCCTACGGAGCATAAGGCTCTGGTCCGCTTCCCCGTTCCCGAAACCGTGGTGATCCCCCTGTCCATGCATCTGGGCGCTCCCGCCACCGCCTGCGTCAATGTGGGTGACTATGTGAAGATGGGTCAGAAGATCGGCGAGGCTGCCGGCTTCATCTCCGCTCCCGTCCACTCCTCCGTCAGCGGTACTGTTATCGCCATTGAGGATCGTCCCCATGCCACCCGTGGCACCTGCCCCAGCATCGTCATTGCCAACGACGGCAAGGATCTGCTGGACGAGTCCATCCAGCCTAATAAGTCCCTGGAGGAGCTGACCCCCGCCGAGATCATCGATATCGTCAAGAATGCCGGTATCGTCGGTATGGGCGGCGCAGGCTTCCCAACCTATGTCAAGCTGAATCCCGGA
>JAGCMI010000104.1 GCA_017646545.1 Oscillospiraceae bacterium
AAGCTGCGTAACCAGATGAGAGCAGAGATCATTAAGCTGCGCCAGAAGATCAACACCACCTTTATCTATGTTACCCACGACCAGACTGAGGCTATGACCCTGGGCGACCGTATCGTCATCATGAGAGACGGCTTCATCCAGCAGATTGGCACTCCTCAGCAGGTCTTCAATCATCCTCATAACCTGTTCGTTGCTGAGTTTATCGGCTCTCCCAAGATGAACATCTTCGATGCCAAGCTGGTCAAGGTCAATGGCAAGTACGCTGTTGAGCTGGGCGGCATGACCGTGGAGCTGTCCGAGGAGAAGCAGGAGAAGCTGACCAAGAACAATGTCAAGGAAGGCGCCATCAAGCTGGGTGTCCGTCCCGAGCATATCGTTCTGGAGGAGGGCCTGAAGGGTACTGTGGATGTGTCCGAGCTGATGGGCTCCTCCGTCCACCTGCATGTGAACGCTCTGGGCCAGGATGTGGTCATGGTGGTTTCCACCATGAATATGACCGGTGCAGAAGTTGCCGCACTGAACCATGGTGCTGCTGTCAACTTCACCTTCCCCGGCCATGTCTGCCATGTCTTCAATCCCGAGACCGGCATCAACCTGGAAGCTTAAGTTACATATCTGCCGCCGTAAAACTTCGGTTTTACGGCGGTTTTTTATAAAAGAGAAAACCCGCTGCATGAAGCAGCGGGTTTATTTTGCGTGAAGGAGGGGGGATTAGATTTCCTTACCTGCCAGGAATACGCGCTTGGTGCTATAATCCGGGCTGCAGATCAGGAAGTCTGCCACCTTGCCGGTCTCAATGGAGCCAACCAGTTTCTCGGCGCCAAGGGCCTTGGCGGGGTTGTAGGTAGCAGCGCGGATGGCCTCCTCCTCGGGAATGTTCCAGGAGAGGACATTTTGCAGGCACTGCCACAGATTGGCGGCGGAGCAGGCAATGGTCTCGGTGCCAACCAGCTTGGCAACACCGCCCCGAAGTTCAGCCATCTGGCCACCCAGATCGAACTGGGTGCCTTCGGGCTGACCGGCGCAGCGGCCGGAGTCGGACACCAGAATCATGCGGTTTTTGAACATGGTAAAGGCCAGCCGCACGGAAGATGGATGGATATGATAGCCGTCAGCAATGATCTCTGCCTGTACATTCTCATTTTCCACGCAGGCGGGAATCACGCCGGGATTGCGGTGATGGATGGGGGGCATGGCGTTGTACAGATGGGTCAAATGGGTAACAC
Source organism: Oscillospiraceae bacterium (assembly GCA_017646545.1). Taxonomy (GTDB): domain Bacteria; phylum Bacillota; class Clostridia; order Oscillospirales; family Oscillospiraceae; genus Faecousia. The sequence goes on from JAGCMI010000104.1 coordinate 1,227, forward strand.
CGGCATCGATGGCAGCCTTGGCATGGTCGTAATTGGAGTCGGTGTGGGCGATGGAAACGGTGCACAGCTTGCTGGCCTTTTCGGCAAATTCAGCAGCGCCGGGCATTTCGGGTGCCAGATCCACGATACGGATGAGACCGCCGCAACCGTCGTAGAGCGCCTTGAAGCCCTCGAAATCCGGCTCCTTCAGATAATCAGCATTCTGGGCGCCCCGCTTTGCATAGGAGAAGTAGGGGCCTTCCATCTGGATGCCGCGCAGCACAGACAGACCGGGCAGATTTTCCTCCACCAGACGCTTGGCGTTGGCGTATGCCACGCTCAGCACCCGGTAGGGCAGGGTCATGGAAGCAGGGGCAAAGGAGGTGACACCGCAGGCGGCATAGTATGCAGCCATGGCCTTCAGGCCCTCGTAATCACCATCGGAGAAGTCCACACCGGCAGCGCCGTGGCTGTGAACTTCCACGAGGCCGGGGATGACGGTAGCGCCCTGCAAGTCAATGGCATCCTCCGGTACATTTTCCGGAAGAACAGCGCCGAAAACGCCATCCTTGACCTCAAAAGCACCATGGTGGAACTTGAAATCGGAGCCATAGATTTTTGCGTTTTTATAGAACATAAGATACCTCCTAAAGGGGAGAGATTACTTGACGATTGCGGGCAGGGAAGCGGCAGCAACTGCCTGACCAACACGACGCATCTTTTCGTCGGGCAGGGTGACATTGCACTTGGCAGCCAGAGCGGGATACTCCTCGGCCAGGATCTCATTGGTGACACGCAGGATGGTGTCGCCGCCCTTACCGGACATGACACGGCCCATCAGCATCACATAGTCCAGATCGTAGAACTGGGCATACAGCACCATGGTGTAGCCAAAGTAAGCGCCGATGGTCTCGAAGATAGCCTGGGCTCTGGGATCATCAGCTTCCATCAGCTTCTGAACAGCCTTCAGCTTCTCGGCCAGGGACAGGCTCTCGTCCAGTTCGATGCCGGCAGCGGGGCAGAGCTTGATGACAGCATCCTGGGAGAAGTACTTGCAGCCAACACCGAAGTCGGTGGACCACTCGTCCTGCATGGCGGTAGCCTGCAGGTCAACGGGGGCAAATGCCAGCTCGTTGATCCAGCCCAGCACATTCTTGTCAGCGTCGACATAGCCAACAGCCTCGGAAGTGCCCATGGCCAGGCCCATCATCTTGCCCTTGCCCAGACCCATGGCGCCAGCCAGTGCGGAAACATCACCGTCGTTGGCAACCACCAGAGGAACATCACCGATGGCGGCAGCAGCGCGGGTGTAGATGGTCTTGACCTTGTCCCAGTTGTCACGGGGAACCTTGATGAACAGGGAAGCCACACGGGGCTCGTTATCGATGTAGTCACCGGCAGAGGAAACGCCAATGGCGTCAACACGGGGCATCTTGGAAGCGGCGGTTTTGAAAGCCTCCAGAATGTGCTCATAGTGATAATCGGGATCCTCGTTCAGCTTGGGGAACCAAATGACTTCCTCAGAGTAGACACACTCGCCATCGATGACAGCGGAGACCTTACGGTCGGATCCACCGGCGTCAAAGCCGATGCGGCAGCCATCCATGTGACCGCCCATGGGCTGTGCCACTTCGTTGGCAGCAGGGCAGTTTTCCAGGGTCACATCCAGAATTTCCAGAGTCTTTTCGTACAGCTGCTCTACGAAGGTGAAGTCAAACTCGCGCTCGCCGCCGATCTGATAAGCCTTCTGCAGTTTCTGTGCCAGCTCACTGCAGCCGCAGATGTAAACCTTGAAGCCGCCAACGGACCACAGCAGGAACTTCACATAACGCTCCACATAGCGGTAGTCAGCTTCCTTCATCTCGGGGGTGTTGTGAATGAAGGTCTTGTGAACGGAAACCTGACCGTTGTCACGCTCCACAGCGATGGCGATGGGATGCTTGGCATCCTTCAGATAAGCCTCGCGCCAAACGCCGAAGGGGATAAAGGTGGGATCCAGCTTGGGAGCCCGCTTCATGCTGTATTCAATGCCCAAGTATTGCATAGTATATTCCTCCTTAATGGATTATAAGTCTAAAATAAAACCGCCGGAGTTGCCTCCGGCGGTAGTGTTTCGCTTTCAGCAGTACTTTGCGATGGCAGCCTGGATCATGGCGACACACTCGTCCACGATCGGATAATCGCTCTCAATCAGTTCTGCCAGGGGTGCGCGGACGGAGCCGCAGTCGGGGGAGCCCATGCGACGCAGGGTCTCCTTGATCATGCCGTACATATTGCCGTGGCCGGAGCACAGCTTGTAGATGATGCGGCAGCAATCATTCTGGATCTCCAGAGACTTGGCCATCTCACCGGCCTTGACGCAGCGATACAGCTCCACATACAGCTGGGGCATAACGCCGTAGGTACCGCCGATGCCGCCGACAGCGCCCATCACCAGACCGGAGATCAGCTGCTCATCGGGACCGTTAAAGACGATGGCGCCCTCGTCAGCCCACATCTGGATGTCCTGGGTGGGCATGGAGGAGTTCTTAACACCGATAACTCTGGGGTTCTTCAGCATTTCCTTCAGCAGCGGCACGGAAAGGCTAACGCCGGCCAGCTGGGGGATGTTGTAGATGATGAAGTCAGTGTTGGGAGCAGCAGCGCTCATGTCATTCCAGTACTTGGCGATGGCATAGGGAGGCAGCTTGAAGTAGATGGGGGGGATGGAAGCAATGGCGTCAACGCCCAGGCTTTCGGCATGACGAGCCAGCTCCTGAGAGTCAGCAGTGTTGTTGCAAGCGATGTGAGCAATGATGGTGATCTTGCCCTTGGCCTCAGCCATCACGTTCTCCAGAACCAGCTTACGCTCAGCAACGCTCTGGTAGATGCACTCGCCGGAGGAACCGCCAACATACAGACCCTGAACGCCCTGGTCGATGAACCAGCGGGTCAGCTCACGGACAGCTGCGGGGTTGATGTCGCCTTTCTCGTCATAGCAGGCGTAGAAGGCGGGGATAATGCCTTGATATTTCTTCAGATCGGTCATAATATTTTAACTCCTTATTAACCCTTAACGGCACCCATGGTGATGCCCTTGGTGAAGTACTTCTGGAAGATCAGGAACACGATGATGATCGGCACGGAGGCCAGTGCTGCGCCTGCCATCAGCAGACCGTAGTCGGTGGAGCTTTCGCCCTGCATGGTGGCGATACCCAGAGAGATGGTCAGCTTGGAGGAAGAGGACAGCATGATCAGCTGCATGAAGTAATCGTTCCAGGAGTTGATGAAGGTGAAGATA